>JALRLM010000187.1 GCA_023254435.1 Hydrocarboniphaga sp. | reverse complement strand
CCAACGAGCACGGCTGCGGCCGCGACCTGTTCGCCAACGCTCGCGCACAGGCCGGCGGCGCCGAGCAGGGCGCGATGATGTACGCCGCCTACGATGTCCCTGCCGTCACCGCGGCGGCCGATTCCAACGTCACTGTCTGAGAGCCGCCATGCCGTCGATCGATTCCATCCTCGCAGCGGGCCCGGTGATTCCGGTCATCGTGATCCAGAAGCTCGAAACGGCCGTGGATCTGGCGCGCGCGCTGGTCGCCGGCGGCGTCAAGGTGCTCGAGGTTACGCTGCGCACGCCGGTGGCGCTGTCGGCGATCCAGGCGATACGTGAGGCCGTGCCCGAGGCCATCGTCGGCGCCGGCACCATCACCACGCCGGCCGAACTCGATCGCGCCATCGCGGCAGGCTCGCAGTTCGGCGTGAGCCCGGGCGCCACGCCGGCGCTGCTGTCGGCCGTGGTCGATTCGCGGCTACCGTTTCTGCCCGGCGCGATGACGCCGTCAGACGTCATGCTGCGTCGTGATGCGGGCTTCACCGCGATGAAGCTGTTTCCAGCGCAGCAGGCCGGCGGCGTCGGCATGCTCAAGGCGCTCGGCAGCGTGTTCGCCGACGTGCGCTTCTGTCCCACGGGTGGCATCGACGTCAACAGCGCGCCGCAGTTTCTCGCGCTGCCCAACGTCGCCTGCGTCGGTGGCTCGTGGATCGTGCCGCCCGATCTGGTCGCGGCCGGGCGCTGGAGCGAGATCACCGAACTCGCGGTCGCGGCGAGCCAGCTGCGCTGAGGCTCGATCGTGCGCGGGCTGGCAGCGGTCGTCATGGCGGCATGCGCCTTGTCGGTCTCGGCGGCCGAGCCGGACGCCGGAGTGCCCGAAATCGCCGCGGGCGCAGCAGCTTCGACTGCGGCCCTGGCGGCCGAAACCGTGGCGCCGCCGGTCGACGAGCCGGCCTCGCTGGTGCTCAAGGAAGAAGGGCTCAGCTTCACCGTGCCCTTGCCGCGTGGCCGTAACCTGCGTGATCGCGATCCACGCTTCGAGCGCCTGATCCAGGGCTTGCCCGAACTGGAAACCGACGACGTGCCGTTCAAGAAGGCCTGGACCGAATCGCTGGCCGAGAGCTTCAAGGACCAGCTCGTCAACGGGCCGCGCGAATGCCAGCCCAATCGCTGCGAAGGCGCGGCGGTGAACAGCCGCCGCCTGCAGCAGATGAACACCGACCTGGGTCCGCAGGACGACTGGACCTGGACCCCGCCGGCCGGTTACTGAGACTGAGGACCCAGGGCGGTGGCACGTCCTGGGTCTTCAGCGCTTATCGAAAGCTGGATTCCACGTCTTCCTGCGTCAGCAGGTGAATCGGCACGCGCTGCGTGCTCCAGATTTCGCTGCAGTACTGCGCGATAGTGCGGTCGGACGAGAACTTGCCCGAACGAGCGCTGTTGAGCACCGACATGCGCGACCAGTTGTCGGCGTCGCTGTAAGCCGCGCTGACCGTGTCCTGGCAGGCCAGGTACGAGTCGAAGTCGGCCAGCAGCATGTAGGGATCGTGGTAGAGCAGGTTGTCGACCAGCGGCTTGAACAGCGTGCTGTCGCCGCGCGAGAAGTAACCGCTGGCGATCAGGTCGATGACTTCGCGCAGCGCGTCGCTGCGGCGGTAGTACTCCATCGGCCGGTAGCCGCTGGCGCCCAGGGCGTAGACCTCTGGCGTGGACAGGCCGAACTGGAAGAAATTCTCGGCGCCGACCTCCTGCTGGATCTCGATGTTGGCGCCGTCCATGGTGCCGATGGTCAGCGCACCGTTCATCTGGAACTTCATGTTGCCGGTGCCCGAGGCCTCCTTGCCGGCGGTGCTGATCTGCTCCGACAGGTCGGCGGCCGGGTCGATGCGCTGGCCGTTGGTGACGCTGAAGTTGGGCACGAACACGACCTTGAGCCGGTCGCGCACGGCCGGGTCGGTGTTGACCACGTCGCCGATGGCGGTGATGAGCTTGATCATGAGCTTGGCCATGAAATAGCCCGGAGCCGCCTTGCCGCCGAACAGGAAGGTGCGCGGCACCACCTCGATGTTCGGATTGGCCTTGATGCGGCAGTACTGCGCGATGATGTGCAGCGCGGCCAGATGCTGGCGCTTGTATTCGTGGATGCGCTTGACCTGCACGTCGAACATCGAATCCGGATCGGTGCTGATGCCCAGGCGGCGACGGAAATGATTCGACAGATCGACCTTGCCCTCGCGCTTCACTGCGCGCCACTTCTCGCGAAAGCCGGCGTCGTCGGCCAGCGGTTCCATGTCGCGCAGCAGGTCGAGATTCTTGATCCAGCCGTCGCCGATGGATTCGCTGATGAGCTTGGTCAGGCGCGGATTGGCCAGCACGATCCAGCGCCGCGGCGTGACGCCGTTGGTCTTGTTGCTGAACTTCTCGGGCCACAGCTCGTAGAAGTCCTTGAGCACGTCCTGCTTGAGCAGCTCCGAATGCAGGTCGGCGACGCCGTTGATCGCGTGGCTGCCGACGCAGGCGAGGTTGGCCATGCGCACGTAGCGCGGGCCGCTTTCGTCGATCAGCGACAGCCGCGCCAGGCGCTGCTCATCGCCGAAGAAGCGCAGCCGCGCCAGATCGAGGAAGCGCGCGTTGATTTCGTAAATGATCTCCAGATGACGCGGCAGCACGCGCTGGAACAGCGGCAGCGACCAGCGCTCCAGCGCTTCGGGCATCAGCGTGTGATTGGTGTAGCCGAAGCTCTGGCAGGTGATCTCCCAGGCCTGGTCCCAGGTCACCAGCTCTTCGTCGATGAGTAGGCGCATCAGTTCGGCGACGCCGATGGCCGGATGCGTGTCGTTGAGCTGCACTGCGAATTTTTCGGCGAAGCTCGTCACCGGCACGCCTTGCACCTTGAGGATGCGCAGCATGTCCTGCAAGGAGGCAGAGACGAAGAAGAACTGCTGCTGCAGGCGCAGTTCCTTGCCGGCTTCCTGCTCGTCGTTGGGGTAGAGCACCTTCGACAGGTTTTCGGAGACGATCTTCTGCGTCACCGCACCGGCGTAGTCGCCACGGTTGAACTGGCCGAAGTCGAACGACTCCGGCGCCTCGGCCTTCCACAGGCGCAGGGTGTTGGCGGTGTTGACGTGGTAACCGAGGATCGGCGTGTCGTGCGGCACGCCCATGACCACGCGCGCCGGCACCCAGCGCACGCGCAGGCGCTGCTGGTCGTCGGTGTACTGCTCCGTGTGGCCGCCGTAGCGGATCTCGACGGTCCATTCGGGACGCGCGAGTTCCCAGGGATTGCCATAGCGCAGCCACTTGTCGGTTTTCTCGACCTGCCAGCCGTCGACCAGGGTCTGGTGGAAGATGCCGTATTCGTAGCGGATGCCGTAGCCCAGAGCGGGCACTTCGAGCGTGGCCAGCGAGTCGATGAAGCAGGCGGCGAGGCGGCCCAGGCCGCCGTTGCCCAGGCCCGGTTCTTCTTCCTGGTACAGCAGGTCTTCCAGCTTGAGCCCCAGTTCGCGCACCATCGCGGCGGCTTCGTCGTAGATGCCGAGGTTGATCAGGTTGTTGCCCAGGTGCGGACCCATGAGGAATTCGGCCGACAGGTAGCAGACCGTGCGCGAGGCCTGGTCGGTGTAGGCCGACGCCGTGCTGATCCAGCGCTGCATGAGCCGGTCGCGCACGGTGTAGGCCAGCGCGAGGTAGTAGTCGGTGTGCGTTGCGAGCTTGGGGAACTTGCCCTGGACGTAAAGCAGATTGTCCAGGAAGGAACGGCGCAGGTCGCGCTTGTCGAGCGAGGCCCGCTCGCTGGATACACGCCGTTCGGTGGGAATGCTGGTCATACCGGTCAGGCTCCGTTCTGGTTTTTGTATCGAGTCGATCGCAAGTTTCATGCGCTGTCGCGGACTGCGCCGCGGTGCTCATGGGGTTACACTATTCGAATTACCGAGAGAGATGGAAAAGATGAGCGAAAACTACGATGTAATCGTGATTGGCGGCGGCCCTGCCGGTTATCCCGCAGCCATCCGTGCGGCACAGCTTGGGCTCAAGACGGTTTGCATCGACGCCTGGCTCAACAAGGACGATTCTCCGGCTTTCGGCGGTACCTGTCTCAACGCGGGCTGCATTCCCTCCAAGGCCCTCCTCGAATCCTCCGAGCTCGTGCATCGTGCACAGCATGAGTTCGACAAGCATGGCATCAGCACGGGCAAGGTCGAATTCGATCTGACCAAGATGCAGGCTCGCAAGACCAAGATTTCGCGTGACCTCACGGGCGGCATCAAGGCGCTGTTCCAGGCCAATAAAGTGACCGGCCTGTTCGGTTTCGGCAAGCTGCTCGGCGACGGCAAGGTCGAGTTCAAGGGCCACGACGGCAAGACCCAGGAACTGGTCGGCAAGCACATCATCATCGCCACGGGTTCGGCGCCCGTGAATCTCAAGATCGCGGCCTTCGACGGCGACCAGATCGTCGACAGCTGGGGCGCGCTCGACTTCACCGACGTGCCCAAGCGCCTCGGCGTGATCGGCGCCGGCGTCATCGGCACCGAACTCGGCAGCGTCTGGAGCCGCCTTGGCTCGCAGACCGTCATCATCGAAGCGCTGCCCACCTTCCTGCCCATGGTCGACGTGGCCATCGCCAAGGAAGCGCTCAAGCATCTGACCAAGCAGGGCCTGGACATCCGCCTGGGAGCCAAGGTGCTCGGTGCCAAGGCCGGCAAGGACGGCGTGGTCGTCGAATACGAACAGGGCGGCGAGAAGAAGACCGAAACCTTCGACAAGCTGGTGGTCGCGGTCGGCCGCAAGCCCTACACCGACGGCGTCAACGCCCAGGGCGTGGGCGTGGCCTTCGACGAGCGCGGCTTCGTCAAGGTCGACAGCCACTACAAGACCAACGTCCCCGGCATCTACGCGGTGGGCGACGTCATCGGCGGCGCCATGCTGGCGCACAAGGCCATCGAAGAAGGCGTGGCCCTGGCCGAGCAGATCGCCGGCCATCACACGCAGGTCAACTACAACGCCGTGCCGTCGGTGATCTACACGGCGCCGGAAGTGGCATGGGCCGGTCTGTCCGAAGAGCAGGCCAAGGCGCAGGGCTTCGAGGTCAAGACCGGCAACGGTTCGTTCGTGTCCTCGGGTCGCGCCAAGGCGATGGAGCAGGCGGGCGGCACGATCAAGGTCATCGCCGACGTCAAGACCGACCGCATCCTGGGCATCCACATGGTCGGCCCCTACGTGTCCGAACTGGTCGCAGAAGCGGTGCTGGCGCTCGAGTACTCGGCCACCTGCGAAGACATCGCGCTGACCATGCACGGCCACCCTTCGCTGGCCGAGACCCTGCATGACGCCGTGCTGTCCGTCGACGGCCGCGCCATTCACGGCATCAACAAGCCGCGCAAGTAAGCGCGGCTTGTCTTTCAGCAACGAACAGGAGAGAGGATGAAGCGGCTCAAGATGCGGGTATCGGCCTTCGTGCTGGCTGGCGCGACTCTGCCGGTCCATGCGGCATCGTTGGATCTGAACCTCAACGACGATGCCGTGCGCGGTGAATTCAGCGGTGCGCTGTCGAGCCTGTTCTCGACGGGCACCGAAGGCCTGTACCAGCTCGGCGCTCTCTACAGCGACGACGAGAATCTCGATCTGAAGCAGCTGCACGCCGGCCTGCTCGCCACGGGCGACGTGGGCGCTCAGGACGTGCTGGCCACCGCCGGACTCGGCCTGCGGGCGCAGTACCTGGACGCCGATGGCGGCGACGGCGGCGGCCTGGCGCTGGGCGGCCAGTTCGACCTGCGCCTGGCCGGTTTCGAGCGCCTGGGCTTGCAGGGTTACCTCTGGCACTCGCCCAAGGTGCTGAGCTTCGGTGATGTCGAGGACCAGACCGAGTGGATGCTGTCGGCCGACTATCAGGTGCTGCGCAATGCCTCGGCCTACCTGGGCTATCGCCAGCTGCGCATCGATCCCGACAACGGCCATGCCTTCGATGCCGACGACGGATTCCACCTAGGCTTTCGCTTCAAGTTCTAAAATCGCGGCACGATCGTCAACGATAGTCCAGAAAGAGAAGCCTGCCATGGGACGTGGTCCGAGTATCGAAGGCCGCAAGAACGCGGCCGATGCCGTCAAAGCCAAGGTGTTCACCAAGCTGATCCGCGAGATCAACCTCGCGGTGCGCAGCGGAGGCCCCGATCCGGCCGGCAATCCGCGCCTGCGCCTGGCGGTGACGCGCGCGCTCGACGTCAACATGACCAAGGACAAGATCGAGTCGGCCATCAAGCGCGCCAGCGGCGAAGGTGCCGACGCCGCGCAGGAAGTGCGTTACGAAGGCTACGGTCCCGGTGGCATCGCGGTGATCGTCGACTGCGTCACCGACAACCCCACGCGCACCGTCGCCGACGTGCGCCACGCGTTCTCCAAGCATGGCGGCAACATGGGCACCAGCGGCTCGGTGTCGTTCCAGTTCGCCGAAGCGGGACAGCTGTGGTTCGACGTCAGCGTCGATGCGGCACTCGAGGAAAAGATTCTCGAAGTCGCGCTCGAAGCCGGTGCCGACGATGTGCAGACCGACAGCGGCTGGTGCGAGGTGGTGACTCAGGCCGACGTGTTCGAAGTGGTCAAGAAAGCGCTCACCGATGCGGGCCTGACTGCGGCCGAAGCGCGCATCACCCAGCGGCCGTCGAATCGCGTCGCCGTCGAAGGCGAGGCAGCCGAGTCGCTGCAGAAACTGCTCGACCGGCTCGAAGAGCTCGACGACACGCAAGAGGTCTATCACAACGCCGATCTGCCGGCGTAAGCGGAGTCGACGTGGCGGCCAAGGTTCGTATCCTGGGCATCGATCCCGGATCGCGGACGACGGGTTGGGGCGTCATCGAATCCAGCGGCCATCGCAGCGTGCACATCGCGCACGGCTGCCTGCGCATCGGCGGCGACGAGCTGCCGGCGCGCCTGCTGGCGATCCTGCGCGGGCTCGGCGAGGTCCTGGGAGAATACGCACCCGAGGAAGTCGCCATCGAAGAAACCTTCGTCAACCGTGCCAACGCAGCCAGCGCGCTCGTGTTGGGTCAGGCGCGTGGCGCGGCGATCTGCGCGGTCGCCGGTGCCGGCGTGCCGATTGCCGAATACGCGGCGGCGCAGGTCAAGGTCGCCATCGCCGGCAATGGCCGCGCCGAAAAGCAGCAGGTACAGCACATGGTCAAGATCCTGCTGAACCTGCAGGACAAGCTCGCCTCCGACGCCTCCGACGCGCTGGCGGTGGCGCTGACGCATGCGCATGTGCGCGGCACCCGGCTCAAGGCTGGTATCGCGCTCAGCAAGGCCTGGGGCTGAGCCGCTTCCCATCGCCGTTGCGGCGCTTGTTCCGCGCCGCCCGACACCGAATACTGCGCGCATGATCGGACGCCTGACCGGAAAACTCGTCGCCAAACAACCGCCCCTGCTCGTGCTCGACGTCGGTGGCGTCGGCTACGAGGTCGAGGCGCCGATGTCCACGTTCTACAAGCTGCCGCCCCTGGGCGAGCCGGTGACGCTGCAGACGCACCTGACCGTGCGCGAGGACGCGCACTTGCTGTTCGGCTTCGCCAGCAGTGTCGAAAAGAACCTGTTTCGCGAACTCATCAAGATTTCGGGCGTCGGCCCCAAGCTGGCGCTGGCGTTGCTGTCGGGCATCAGCGTCGAGGATTTCTGGAGCACCGTGCGAGCGGGCGAAGTGGCGCGACTGACCAAGGTGCCCGGCGTCGGCAAGAAAACCGCTGAGCGCCTCGTGGTGGAAATGCGCGACAAGGCCGGTGGCGGCGAAGCCGGTGCCCTGCCGGGTGCGGTCACGGCGATGCCCGGCAGCCCGCTGCAGGAGGCCAAGGCCGCGCTGCTGGCGCTGGGCTACAAGCCAGCCGAGATCCAGCGCTTCACCGATGCCGTGCACAAGGACGGCATGAGTACCGAACAGATCATCCAGGAGGCACTGCGTCGTGCCGTCCGCTGACAAGAACCTGGGGCGCACGGTGTCGGCCAGCGTCGGCGGCTCGGACGAGGAGCGCATCGAGCGCGCCATCCGCCCGCACCGGCTTGCCGATTACGTCGGCCAGCCGGTGGTGCGCGAGCAGATGGGGATCTCCATCGAGGCCGCGCGCCGTCGCGGCGAGGCGCTGGACCACGTGCTGATCTTCGGTCCGCCCGGCCTGGGCAAGACCACGCTGGCGCACATCCTGGCCGAGGAGATGGGTGTCAACCTGCGCCAGACGTCGGGGCCGGTGCTGGAGCGGGCGGGCGATCTGGCCGCGCTGCTCACCAACCTGGAGCCGCGCGACCTGCTGTTCGTCGACGAAATCCATCGGCTGTCACCGGTGGTGGAGGAAGTGCTCTATCCGGCCATGGAGGACTACCAGCTCGACATCATGATCGGGGAGGGGCCGGCGGCGCGTTCAATTAAGCTCGACCTGCCGCCTTTTACTTTAGTCGGTGCCACCACGCGCGCCGGATTGCTCACGTCCCCGCTGCGCGATCGTTTCGGTATCGTGCAGCGTCTCGAGTTTT
>JALRLM010000598.1 GCA_023254435.1 Hydrocarboniphaga sp. | reverse complement strand
GGTCACGCTGGCCCCGCAGCGGCGCGGCCAGTTCCGCAGCGTCAAGCGCCCGATGTCCGAGCTCAAGACCCTGCTGCGCAACTTCGGCCACGACGGCTGGGCCTGGGGCCAGGGCGCGCTTTCGGGCTTCAACCAGAATCTCGCCGGCGGCCTGACGCCGACCATTCCTCACGGGCTGCGCACGTTGTTCGATCGCGCCTGGGAGATTCGCCAGGCCAGCGGCGGCCTGTTCGAGCCGCGCGTGGCGATGCTGGTGCATCTGTGGGGCTTCGACAGCCTGGAGCGCATCCGCAGTTCGCCGCCCGACGACGCCGACATCGACGCGCTGCTGCAGGCCCTGCAGCGCGCACCCGACTACGACTGGGCATCCGAGACCTACGGCCCCGCGCCGAACGTCGCCTGGGATTTCGGCGGCATCGGCAAGGGCTACATCGTCGATCAGGCGCTGGACCTGCTATCCGAACTGGGCTTCGACAGCGCCACACTCGATGCCGGCGGCAACGTCGCCGTGCGCGGACGCCGCCGCGACCGGCCCTGGCGCATCGGCATCCGCAAACCGCTGGGCCCCAACGACGACATCGACGCCCCGGAGCTGATCGCCACGCTCGAAGCCAGCGACGAAGCCATCAACACGCATGGCGACGATCAGCGCTTCTTCATCCACGAGGGCCGTCGCTATGCGCACATTCTCGATCCGCGCACGGGCCGCTGCGCTTCGGGGCTGCGCTCGCTGACCGTCGTGCACGCCGATGGAACATTGGCGGAAGCCGGTGGTGCAGCGCTGTTCGTCGCCGGACCTCAACGCTGGCCCGAGCTTGCTCCATTACTGGGCATCGAGCAGGTGCTGGCCGTCGATGACCAGGGCGGCGTCAGCGTCACGGCCGCGCTCGCACAGCGCTTGCAACCCGAGCCCGGCGTGATCTGGACGGTGGTGAACTGAAGTCCGGCGCGCCCCGCATCACCACCCGCTCGCGCGGCCTTGCGCGGGGCGGCCAGTGGCGTGGATATTGCTACTGTTATCCAGCGTTAGGTCAAGGAATACCCGATCGGCAACCAATGAGGGTTGCGGTCCTTTTTGCGACAGGAAGTCGCAGCGCCAGGTCGATCGCCCCTCTGCTCGAACACGATGTTCGCAGCGCGGCAAAGGCCTGAACATGATTCTGGACAAAGGCGTCCATCCCGACGGGAAATCCGTCGAGGGTGGACGCCTTTTTCGTTTTCTGACCTGCAACAAACAAGGAGGCGAACGGCCATGACCGTTACCGACCCAAACCACAGGCACCCACCCGGCGCCTGCTCCACGAGCCCGCAGGGCCGCGCGCCGGCATGCCTTGGCCCGAACGCAGCCGCGGTCTCGCCTGCGCCGATCGCGGCGTCGATATCGCCGTGTCGCGCCCCGGAGCATCGGGCCACTTCGGCCTGATCCGCAGGCCGCCCGCACGGCCGTCGCCCGTATTCGAGTTCACTTCAGATTGCTCTCCATGAACGCCTCTCCAACCAAAGCCACCTCGATCCAGTTGTTCAGCCTGTCGACGCCGCAGATGCGCGCCTTTCACCTGAGCTGGCTGGCGTTCTTCGTCTGCTTCTTCGCCTGGTTCGCCTGCGCACCGCTGATGCCGGTGATCAAGGGCGAATTCGGTCTGAACAAGGACCAGATCGCCAACATCAACATCGCCGCCGTCGCCGTTACCATCATCATTCGCCTGATCGTCGGTCCGCTGTGCGATCGCTACGGTCCACGCAGGACCTACGTGGGCCTGCTGCTGCTCGGCGCCCTGCCGGTGTTCGGCGTCGCCGCCGCGCAGAGCTACGGCAGCTTTCTGTTCTTTCGCCTGCTGATCGGCTCCATCGGCGCCAGCTTCGTGATCACGCAGTACCACACCTCGGTGATGTTCGCGCCCAACGTGGTCGGCACCGCCAATGCCGCCAGCGCCGGCTGGGGCAATGCCGGCGGTGGCGCCACGCAGGCGCTGATGCCGCTGATCCTCGCCGCCATCGTGTCGCTGGGCGTCGAGCAGACGCTGGGCTGGCGCTATGCGCTGCTGGTGCCCGGCGTGCTCATGCTGGTGACCGCCTATCTGTACTGGCGCTACACGCAGGACAGTCCGGCCGGTAACTACGCCACGCTGCGCGCCAGCGGCCTGATGCCCGACAACGCCAAGAAGGTGGCCTGGGACAGCTTCAAGCGCGCCTGCGCCAACTATCGCGTGTGGATGCTGTTCGTCACCTACGGCGCCTGCTTCGGCGTCGAGATCTTCATCCACAACATCGTCGCCAGCTACTACGTCGACAGCTTCGGTCTGTCGCTCAAGACCGCGGGTCTCGCGGCCGGCAGCTTCGGTCTGCTGGCCTTGTTCGCCCGCGCACTCGGCGGCATCGTCAGCGACCGCATCGCGCGCGCCAAGGGCCTCGACGGCCGCAGCGTCTGGCTGTTCGTGCTCATCGTCGGCGAGGGCCTGGGCCTGCTGTGGTTCTCGCAGGCGCAGTCGGTGACGCTGGCGGTCGTCGCCATGCTCACCTTCGGCCTGTGCACGCACATGGCCTGCGGCGCCACCTACTCGCTGACACCGTTCATCGACCGCGCCGCGCTCGGTGGCGTGGCCGGCATCATCGGCGCTGGCGGCAACGTCGGTGCCGTGGCCGCCGGCTTTCTCATGAAGGCATCGGCCGACACCCAGCAGTGCCTGTTCGTGCTCGGCATCATCGTCACGCTGTCGGCGCTGTGCGCGATCGCGGTGCGCTTCTCGGCAGAACACAAGGCTCGCGAAGAAGCGCTCTATCAACAGGCCCTGCGCGACCGCGCCGGGCTGGCCGCCTGACGCGGGACGACATCCGACCCAATTTCGATCCCGCATCCGATTCATCGGCGAGCGACTCACCCGTCTCAGGAACCGTCACTCATGAAAATCGTCGTCATCGGTAACGGCATGGTCGGGCACAAGCTGCTCGAACTGCTGACCGCGCAAGCCGGCCCCCACGAAATCACCGTGCTCTGCGAGGAATCGCGCCCGGCCTACGATCGCGTGCATCTGTCCTCGTACTTCAGCGGATCGTCGGCCGACGACCTTTCGCTGGTCGCGCCGGGCTTCTTCGACCAGGAAGGCCTGGTGCTCAAGCTCAACGTCAAGGCCACCAACATCGATCGCGACACCAAGGTGATCACCACATCGTCGGGTGATCGCATCACCTACGACAAGCTCGTGCTCGCCACGGGCTCGTATCCCTTCGTGCCACCAGTGCCGGGCCGCGATCGCCCGGGCTGCCTGGTCTACCGCACCATCGAGGACCTCGAGGCGATGACCGACTGGGGTTCGCGCTCCAAGGTCGGCGTGGTCGTCGGCGGCGGCCTGCTGGGCCTGGAATGCGCCAAGGCGCTCAAGGACATGGGCCTGAAGACGCACGTGGTCGAATTCGCGCCGCGCCTCATGGCGGTGCAAGTCGACGACGGCGGCGGCCGCGTGCTGCGCACCAAGATCGAAGAACTCGGCGTCGACGTGCACACGCAGCGCAATACGCTGGAGATCGTC
>JALRLM010000582.1 GCA_023254435.1 Hydrocarboniphaga sp. | reverse complement strand
CACCAGAACGAAATGACTTTCGGCCTGCTGTATGCGTTCAGCGAAAACTTTATTTTGCCGTTGAGCCACGACGAAGTGGTCCATGGCAAGCGTGCCCTGCTGGAGAAAATGCCCGGCGACGACTGGCAGAAGTTCGCCAACCTGCGCCTGCTGTTCGCCTGGCAATGGACGCGGCCCAGCAAGAAGCTGCTGTTCATGGGCGGCGAATTCGGCCAGCGCCGCGAATGGAGCCACGAGCGTCCGCTCGACTGGTGGCTGGACACGCAGCCGCTGCATGCCGGGCTGCGCCTGCTGATCGGCGATCTGAACCGCCTGTATCGCGAACTGCCCGCGCTGCACGAATTCGACTGCGACGAACGCGGCTTTTCGTGGATCGACTGCCACAGCGACGAGGTCTCGATCTTCGTCTATCGTCGCCGCGACGCGCAGGGACGCGAGGCGGTGATCGTGCTCAACGCCACGCCCGTGGTGCGCCGCGACTATCGCATCGCGCTGCCCGTCGAAGGCGTGTGGAGCGAGCGCCTGAATACCGATGCGCAGCGTTACGGCGGCAGTGGCGTCGGCAATGCCGGCGTCGTCAGCGCGATCGCCGATCCCTACATGAGCCAGCCCTGCAGCGCCTGGATCACGGTGCCGCCGCTGGGCGCGCTCGTGCTCGACATGCCGGCGGACGCAGCCGGCACCGACACGAAACTGTAAACATCGCCTCGGCAAGCTGCGCGGCATGAATCGCCGCGCTTGCCCCGATGATCGCGATGCCGCCTAGCGTGCGCTCGGGCGCCATCGTGGCGCTGCGACTGTTCGACATCGCCTACGCCATCGATCTCGCGCAGGCCGAGCGGCTGTGGTCCGCTCGCGGTGATAGCAGTCGCAGCCGGCTGTCTCACACGCCGTCGAAGGCGCTGGCGTTCGACGTGCCGCCCGTGATGCTGACGATGGATGCCATCGAACTCGACCTGGGTGGCTCGCGCGTCGCGGCCGGCGTCACCGCGCGGCTCTACGAATTCGGCGTGGTGGCGCTGTCGCTGCGCATTGCCGCCGACGATTGCAGCTGGAGCGAGTATTCGCGGCGCGTCGCCAGCGTGAACCAGGCCGTCGGTCCCGCCGCCGACGCGCCGGTGTGGAGTGCGCTGCTCGATACGCTGATCTCCACCTTGCAGGCCGCGCTGCAGCGGCCCACGGCGACGCGTCTGCAGGAGGACTATCTGCTGGCCATCGTGCGGCAATGCAGCGAGCCGCTGACGGCCGCCGAACTCGTGGAGCGCGTCGACCTGGCCGCGCTGCTCAGCGACGAAAGCCGCCCCCTTTCCGAGGGCGCGCGCCGCGATCTGCTGCGACAGTCGTTTTCGTATTACGTCGACGATCTGGTGGTCATGAGCTGGGATCGCGCTTTCGTCTACGAGCCGCGCGGCGATTCCGACGTCATCGACGTGCTCGAGGTCGCCAATGCACAGCTGCTGGAAATGCGCTACTACGACGAACTGCTCGACGACGAACTGCCGCGCATGTACGACTGGGTCGAGGATGCGCGGCGCGTGAATGATCTGCGCGCGCCGCGTCGCTACGCCGACCTGGCCCGGCGTCTCTACGGTCTCGTCGCCGAAGTCACCGAGCTGACCGAGAAGGTCGACAACGCTCTGCAGGTGACCGAGGACGTGTACCTGGCGCGCGTCTACACCGCGGCGCTGGAACTCATGCGCGTGCCCAAGCTCAGCGCGGCGGTGGATCGCAAGCTGGCGATCATTCGCGATACCTACACGGCGCTGTACGACGAAGCCTCGGCGAGCCGATCGCAGTTGCTGGAGATCACCATCGTGCTGCTGATCGTGCTCGAGATCGCGATGGCGCTGATCCATCGCTGAGCCTTGGCGACAGGGCGATGATCCGGCGCCGCATCGCGCGGCCTGCGGTGGCGCGGCTCAGAAACAGTGCGGAACGAAGCGGCTGGTGTTGCGCGTGATCGGGCCGTCGTCCTCGCGGATGCCGATGCCGGCGGCCTCGTCGCCCACGATCCAGCTGCCGATCACGGGGCGCAGGCCATCGAAGTCGGGCAGCGGCCAGCAGCTTTGGTAGATCCAGTCGCCATCCTGCGACGGTATCGCGCCGGCGGCGGAATAGATCGCGGTGTGCTCGCCTTCGCGGCCCAGGCGCGGCTTGCGTACGAGCTCGCCATCGATGTCGCGTGCATTCGTCGAGGCCGGCAGCAGGTTGGGGTGATTCGGAAAGCGTCGCCACAACAGCGGCAGCATCGCCTTGTTGGACAGCAGCATCTTCCAGGGCGGCTCGATCCAGCGCAGCGCGGTCTTGTGCAGATGCGCGCCGAAGGCTTCGTCGAGTAGCCATTCCCAGGGATAGAGCTTGAACAGGCGTGCGATCTCGCGCTCCTGCAGGTCGGTGTAGGCGCGGCCGTTCCAGCCGATCTCGCTCATGTCCAGTGCCACGGTGTCATGCCCGGCCTGCGTGCAGGTGTCGCGCAGGTATTCGCAGGTGGCGCGGTCTTCGGGCGCGTCGAGCACGCAGGCGAAATGCAGCGGTGAACGCGTTTCGACGGGCCAGCGCTGCCAGGCGGCGATGAGTTTCTCGTGTATCGAGTTGAACTGGTCGGCCTGCGGCAGGCAGTCCTGCAGCCAGAACCATTGCACGACGCTGGCCTCGAACAGCGCGGTCGGCGTGTCGGCGTTGTATTCGAGCAGCTTGGGTGGACGCCGACCGTCGTAGCTCAGATCCATGCGGCCGTACAGCGCGGGCTCGCGACCGCGCCAGCTGCGCTCGATCAGTTCGGCGGCGTAGCGGTTGAGGCCCAGCGGCGCGTAGTCGCCCGAGCGCACGATCTGCTCGACCAGTTCCAGGCCCATCGCGTGCAGGTTCTGCGTCGCGGCCTCGAGCTCGTCGATCTGCCGTTCGTCGAAGCGATAGCAGGCGCCTTCGACCCAGTAGGGCTGATCGTCGATGGTGTGAAAGTCGAAGCCGATGGCCGCCATGCGCTGCGGCCAGTCGGGGCGCGGCGCCAGCGTCTGCCGACGCATCAGCCTCCGCCCGAATAGCGGCTGCCGAAGCCCGAGCGCGAGCTGCCGCTGCGGTCGATGCCGATGGGTCCGCGATAGCCGCCGTAGTGGCGCCGGCCGCTGGTGTTGCAGGTGCCGCCGGGGCCAGGGTCGTTCCAGTCGCCACTGCGGGCATCCTGGCTGCTGCCGTACCAGGGACCGATGGCGCCGCCGGTTCTGGGGTCGGGTTCGCAGCGGTCGGTGCCGTAGTCGCAGGCGCATTCCTCCTGCGACAGGTACTGGTTGCGCAGCAGGCCGTTGCGATTGCCGCGACTGGCGTAGACGGCGGTGCCGATCAGCGCCGTGGTCATCAGGGCCAGCACGATGTGGTCGGACTTGCGCGACATCGTCAGTAGGTCATCGCCGCCGCGTTGAGCATGCCGGCGCCGATGCAGATGCTGGCGCACAAAATCGCCACGCTCAGGCGATCCTGCTCGATCAGCTCCGGCAGCTGCCGTACCAGAACGCGCAGCAGCAGGTAGACGATCAGCTGCACCACGAGCGCGACCAGGCCCCAGATGGCGAAGTCCCACAGGTTGACGCTCTGCGCCAGCGCGCTCGCCACCGGCAGCACGAAGCCCAGCAGAGCGCCGGACAGCATCACGGCGGCACTGACGTTGCCGTCGCGGATCAGGCGAAACTCGCGATGTGGCGTGATGGCGATGTACAGCGCGACGAACAGGCCACACTCGGCGACGGCCAGCAGCCACCAGGCCAGGAACTTGGGCAGCGTCACCAGATAGTCGAGCACGGGTTTTCTTCCTTGCGAGCGTTTCGAGTCTGAGGTGAAAGCAGGCCTGTCGCAAGCACGCCGACTGGTGCATGCAAAGGCCGCCGCGGTTGACGGCTGAAACCGCAGAAGCTAGGTTTTTGTGTCGTCGACAAGTAAATGTGAGAGATGGCCGCAGAAGCTCGCGTACGCCGCACGCAGGAAGAACGCACGGCCCTGTCCGATCAGCGCATGCTGGATGCCGCCATCGCGCTGATCATCGAAAGCGGCCTGCCGGGCACCACGCTGGCGGCCATCGGCGAGCGCTCCGGTTATTCGCGCGGCCTGGTCACGCATCGTTTCGGCAGCAAGGCACGGCTGCTGGCGTACGTGCACGACGTTGCGGTGGCCGACTGGATCGATCGCGTGCAGCAGGCGGTGGGTGATCGTTGCGGCGGCGACGCGCTGTCGCGCATCGTCGATGCGCTTCACGCCTTTCTGCGCGAGGAGCCCGACGAGATCCGCGCCATGTATCTGCTGCGCTACGCCAGCATCGACCCGAGTGCGGAGTTTCGTACCAGCGTGGCCAGGGCTCACAAGGCGCAGCGCCGCGACGTGCAGCGCTGGATCGAGCTGGGCCAGCAGAACGGCAGCGTGCACGCCAACATCGACGCGGCCCTGGCGGCCGAGCTGTTCTGCGCGTCCGTCGACGGCCTGATCTATCGCTGGCTCGTCAACCCCAAGCTGCCGGTCAAGGGGCTGCACGAACTGCTCAAGCGCGAGGTGGTGCGCGTGCTGTCGCTGCAGCCCGCCTGATCGACTGTGATGCAGGCACGCTGATCGACGCGTCAGCTGCTTCAACGGTCGGTCCAGCGACGTGAGCGGTGACTCCGGTAGCGGTGGTTTGGCCTGTCGGGCGATACATTTCGATATCGCCATCGACCCCGACGCTGAGACCCATGGACCCGATACGCACCCCGCGCCGCGCTCCCGTGCGGAACCAGGATCACCTCGGCACCGTGATTTTCGTCGTGGGGCTGCTGTTCGCCGCCGCGATCGTGGGTGCCAGGATGTGGCCGGTGCCGCAGGACGCAGCAGACCCGGATGCGCAGGCCGAGGTGCTCGTGCCTGCCGGCGAGACGCCGGAGCCAGCGGCGCCTGTGCAGAGCACG
Organism: Hydrocarboniphaga sp.; assembly: GCA_023254435.1. Classification (GTDB taxonomy): domain Bacteria; phylum Pseudomonadota; class Gammaproteobacteria; order Nevskiales; family Nevskiaceae; genus Hydrocarboniphaga. The sequence continues at coordinate 18,419 of JALRLM010000582.1, read as the reverse complement.
CGGACTTCGGCCAGCGCCAGGGTCTATCACTGCGACGGTGCCACCGGAGCCTACGTGCTCGATCGTCCTTGCCCGGTTTACAACAAGCCCCTGCCGGCACCGCGTCGCGACGATGGCGCCAATCCGAATCAGGCGCTGCTCGATGCGGCGGATGCGCGTTATGCGCGCGAGGTGCAGGGCGCGAAGCGGGCGGGGCAGCAGTTGGATCGACAGCTGGCGGCGGCGCGCGATACCGACATGGCGCGTCGTCATAGCGCGCGCCGCTGCGAGCTGCTTTGTGAGAGTCTTGAGTCGGTTCGTGCGGAAATGAGAGTGGGCTACAGCCCTGCGCGTGGGCAGTGGCTGCACGATCGGCAAAATCGTCTGTTTCGCGAAATGCGCGAGAACGACTGCCGCGCCTGCTTCTAGCCGTTCGCCGGGCCGGCGGCGCGACGCGCCCGATTGCCCACGGTGGCGCGTGAGCGGCTACCATCCGGGATCGACCACGATCCCGGACCAGAAACGTGAAAACCAAACTGTCGCTGTCGCTCGCCCTCCTGCTCGCGGGCGCCTGCGCGTCGACGCAGACCTTCGCTGCTCCGTCGGCCGATGCGCAGCTCAAGGCCGCCATCGCCAGTACCGAGCGCAGCGAAGCCGATCGCGCGCGCGATCGCTATCGCCATCCGGCGCAGACGCTGAGCTTCTTCGGCATCAAGCCCGACATGACGGTGGTGGAGATCGCACCGGGCGGCGGCTGGTACACGGAGATTCTCGCGCCCTACCTGAGCAAGAGCGGCCACTACTACGCGGCCGGCCCGGCGACCACGCTGCCGGATTCCTCCGAAGGCGCCAAGAAATCGGTCGCCGCCATGGCCGCCAAGTTCGCCGGCAAGCCCGAACGCTACGGCAAGCCCACCATCACCGAGTTCTCGCCGCCGCTGCGTACCGAAGTCGCGCCGGCCGGCAGCGCCGATCTGGTGGTGACCTTCCGCAACGTGCACAACTGGATCTCGCGCGAAACCGAGCTGGCCGCGTTCCAGAGCTTCTACAACGCGCTCAAGCCGGGTGGCACGCTGGGCGTGGTCGAGCATCGCGGCAAACCCGGCGAGACTCTCGACGAGATGAAGAAGAGTGGCTATGTCAGCGAGGCCTACGTGAAGCAGCTGGCCAAGCTGGCCGGCTTCGAGTTCGTCGCGAGTTCGCCGGTCAACAACAATCCCAAGGACAGCAAGGACTACGCCGACGGCGTTTGGACGCTGCCGCCCACGCTGCGCCTGGGCGACAAGGATCGCGAGAAGTATCTGGCGATCGGCGAGTCCGACCGCATGACGCTGAAGTTCGTCAAGCCCAAGTAAGGACGCGACGCGGTTGAGTCCGCTGTCATTCCAGCCTGCTCGGGAATGACAGCGGTTTTGGTTTTGTGCACTCAGCCCGGCGCGCGTTTCAGGCAGCTGTCGTAGCGCTGCTGCACGCGTTCCGCGAACCAGGCCGTGGTCAGTTTGCGCGTGATCTTGGGGCTCTTGAGCCGGATCTGCGGCAGCGTCGCGCGTGGCACCGGACGGCCCTGCAGCGTGTCGGCCATTTCAAATACGCGCTCGTAGAGCTTGCTGCGCTCGAATGCTTCGTCCTCGCCACGTTCGAGGTCACGGCGGATGGCGCCGTCGCTCATGTCCAGGCGCTTGCCGAGCACGCGCGCCGCGCGTTCGGTGGCGCCGGGCTCGCTGGAGTTCGGCAGCACCAGATCGCCGTCGAGATCGAGTGGAATGCCCGATGCCAGCGTCAGCGCGTTCTGGAACGCGGCATTGCGGCTCGCGTAGTGCCCGGCGTTGTAGTCGGCAAAGCGATACAGCGGGCGATCGTAGTTCGCCGGGTAGTCGAGCAGGTGCGCGATGCCGAAGTACATCCCGCCGCGTCGCGTGAACACCTCGCGCCGTATGCCGCCATCGTCGCTCGTCACATAGGGGTAGGGACGCTGCCGGGCATGCGCCTGCGCGTAGGCGACGCCGACCTGCATGGGCCCGCCCGTGCGCACGGGATTGCGGTCGGCGAAGAAGGTGCGGCCCAAGGGCACGCGCGCGATCAGCTCCTCGTAGATTTCACTGAGGTCGCGCTCGCTGCGCGCGGCATCGATGCGCGCCGCATAGCTCTTGCCGGTCGACGACTCCAGCTTCAGCGCCGTGCGCACCATGGTCTTGGGAATGCCGTGCGCCGCGGCCTGCTCGTCGATCTGCTTCCACGCGATGCGGGGCAGATTGGCGACGGTGGGGTCGGCCTTGAAGCCCGATTCCTGTTCGGTCACGGCGATGACGCTGCAGACGTTCTGCTTGTCCGGCTGCAGTTCCATCGAGGCGAAAGCGGCGTAGATGTCGGTCGCCCAGCCGTCGCGATCCTTGAGCGATGCGGGCAGCCGCTGCGTGATCAGTGCGCGGGCCTGGCTCGGGTTCACCGTGGCTTGCGGCTCTTCCCAGCTCGTGGCGCAGCCGCTGGCCAGCAGCGTGCAGAGCACGGCGAGCGCGGCTCGCCAGCGTGATCTCGGCACGATCACTGGCGCGATCACCGGCACGCTCAATCGGGAACCTTGACGGGCTTGCGGGCGGCGAGCTGTTGCGCGCGCCGCAGTTCCAGCATGGTGCGACGCTCGGGCGTCAGCTGCGCGATGCAGTGCGGGCAGTGGATGCCGGGTTCGTGCTCGGGCGAGGCCTGCTCCTGCGGCGACAGCGGTTCGCCGCAGGCTTCGCAGCGGCCCGTGCTGCCCAGGCGCAGGCCGTGGCCGACGGCGACACGCTCGTCGAAGACGTAGCATTCGCCGTCCCAGAGACTTTCGTTCTCGGGCACCTGCTCCAGGTATTTGAGGATGCCGCCGCGCAGGTGATACACCTGCTCGAAGCCCTGCTCGCGCAGGTAGGCCGTGGCCTTTTCGCAGCGGATGCCGCCGGTGCAGAACATGGCGATGGGCCGTTGCTCCTGGCCATGCAGCTCGCGCCGGACGTAGTCGGGAAACTCGCGAAAGCTGCGCGTGTGCGGCGACACCGCATTGCGGAAGCTGCCGACCTTCACCTCGTATTCGTTGCGCGTGTCGACCACGAGCACGTCGGGGTTCTGCAGCAGCGCGTTCCACTCGCCGGGTTCGACGTAGGTGCCGACGAGTTTGGCCGGATCGACGCCCGGCACGCCCATGGTCACGATCTCTTTCTTGAGCTTGATCTTGAGCCGGCCGAACGGAATCTGCGGTGCGAACGACTCCTTGTGTTCCAGCGCGGCGAAGCGCGCATCGGCGCGCAGATGCGCGAGCACTGCGTCGATGCCGTCGCGCGTGCCGGCGATGGTGCCGTTGATGCCCTCGGAGGCCAGCAGCAGGCTGCCGCGAACGCCAGCGCGCTCGCAGGCGGCGTGCAGCGGTTCGCGCAGCGCCTCATAGTCGGGCAGCTGAGCGAAGTGATACAGGGCAGCGACGACGAAGGCATCCATCGGGGGCAAAGCGGTGACCAAAGCGCAATTGTAGTTCGGTCGGGCCAGCCTGCCGAATTGATGCTCGATGGGCTGTCGCCCAAGCCCGGTCGTCACTCGTGCAAACGGGAACCCTGCAATGCCGGGAACTGAGTCCGGCGCGGGGTTCCCGCTTGCACATCAATGCCGCCGCATGCAGGCGTATCGGCGCGTCGATTGCGCCGATACGCCCGCCGACGATTACGGCTGCCAGTCGAGCGGCTGATCCAGGCGGATGCGCAGGAACTCGTTGGGGTCGGGTACGCCGGCGGTCTTGCTGCTGCCGGGATAGTTGTTGTCGTTCATCACCAGCAGCGTCTGCGGATCGAGCACGAGCACGTCCTCGATGGTCACGAACGGAAAGGTGAAGACGGTGGAGCCGTCGCCGTTGAGGTCGTGCGGATCGGGCAGGTTCATGAGGTCGACCAGCTCGGTCTTCTGCACGTAGCCGGTGGTCGGGTCCACCACGTCGAGGTCGATCAGGAACAGCTTCTTGAAGCGCGGCTCCTGCGTGCCGTTGCGCTCGATGACGATGAACTGGTGCGCGTTCACGGCTGTCATGTCGCCGATGTTGGTGCCGCCCGGATCAAGCTTGTACATCCAGCGCGTGCCCGTGTACGACTCGCTGTCGATGTCGAACTCGTTGATGCGCAGGCTGCCGGCCGGATCACCGCTGACCGTGCCTTCGAGCAGCGCGTACAGCGTGTCGCCGGCCGCGTTGATCGCCATGCCTTCGTAGCCGCTGGAGTTGCCCAGGTTGGGCGCGGCGCCGTTCAGATAGGGGTTCTGCGGGGCCTGCACGCCCGGCAGCGGAATTTCGCTGCGCAGCACCTTGCCGCTGGCGTCGGTCTTGACCAGGAAGGGGCCGAATTCTTCGCCGAACCAGTAGTGGCCGTTCTTGTCCTGGCGCATCGATTCGATGTCCAGGTCGGCGCCCGTCAGCAGGCGGCCGGCCTTGATCGCGCGCGCCACCGGAATCGTCGCGTTGCCCACGCCGCTGCCGCTGTACGGGTAGTAGGTGCCGTCGGCCACGAGCGGAAAGCCGAGCTTGTGGTCGGGGTCGCGCAGGCTCACGAAGCTGCGCAGGCCGAACAGGCCATCGGCCTGCGGCAGCGGCGTGCCCTTGTCGCGATCCACCGCGCGCACGCCGCCGGTGCCGACGATGCGGCGACCGTTGAACTGCTTGAAGTCGGGACGCACAGCGTAGAAGCGCAGCAGCGCATCGGGCGAATTGGTCTGGTTGCCGAAGCCGTTGTCGCTCATCACGTAGAAGGTGCCCGCCAGCGGGCCCGGCAGCACGGCCGAGAAGCCCTGCACGGGCTGCTTGTTGGGCAGCGGCATGGATTCGCCATTGGCGCCGCTGACGAACTGGCCCGAGGTGGGGCCTTCGGAGAACGTGGCCGCCGGCAGCGACGCGAAGCCTTCGAGCGTCGGTGCCGCGTGGGCGACGCCGCAGGAGAACGTCGCCAGCAGGGCGCCGAGCATCAGCGTGCGGCGGAACAGCGTGATGTGAGGCTTCATATCGATCCTTGATAAAGCTGATGGGGTGGGATGCCGGAGAGCAGGCAGCCGCATCCGCACGGCGAAGCGTCTTCGTCGCGTTCTTGGCTGTGGGCTAGGGGATGCGGCGCCGCGATCTGGCGGCCGCAGCAGTCTGTCGTGGCGGTGTGACCGGGGCGTTACGCCGGCGTGAATGGCGCGACTCGACCCGTCATCCCTCGTCGGGTGGGTCAGCGCTTGGCGCGTAAGCCCCCGGTGCTGCTTTCGAATGCCAGCTCGCGATACGAGGCCAGCGGAACCGTCTCAATCGCGGCGCGCGTAGTGCCCCAGGAACATCGCCACCGCCGAATCGGCCACGCGCTGCCGCTCCGCCGGCTCCAGCGGCGGCAGGCCCAGCGTGACCTGGGGCCAGAAGGCGAAACTCTTCACGAGTCCGTGCAGCTGATGCGCCGCGAAATCGGCGTCGACCGACGCCAGGCGGGCGTCGGCGATGGCGGCGCGGATCCAGGCAGTGACGCCGCTTTCGGTGTCGTTCATGCGGCACACGATGTCGTGGGCGCGGTCGGGCGCGTGAATGATCTCGGCCATGGCCACGCGCGCCAGATCGATAAAATTGGCGTCGCCCAGCAGATCGAGCTTCTGCATCAGGAGTTGCCGCAGTTGCTGTTGCAGCGGAACGTCAGCGTGGTAGGCCAGCGTGTCGCTGGCCTGACTGCAGGCCCAAAGCTGTTCGAGCATCAGCGCGAACAGCGCTTCCTTGCTCGGAAAGTGGTTGTAGACCGTGCGCTTGGAAACACCGGCGGCGGCGGCGATGCGGTCCATGCTGGTGGCCTCGTAGCCCGCGCTGCGGAACTCGTCCACGGCGGCCCGCACGATGGCGTCGCGTTTGATGTCGGTCAGGCGTTGCGGTGCTTGGGACATGGAGCGGATGTCGGGCCCGGGAGTCGTTGGCCAAAATTTTACACCGGTCAGTGTACTTTTCCGAAATCGGAAACTACACTGTGTAGTGTAAATACTGATCGACCGCCATGAAGCGCCTGTCCTTCGTCGTTTTGTTTGGAGTGCTTGCTGTGACCGCTCACGCCGCTTATCTGCAATGTTCCTTGCCCCGTCACCCGGAGTCGCCGCAGCAGCGCGACGGACGTTTTCACAACGCGCTGCCACGTCCGTCGCTGGGCTTCTGGAACGGGCTCAAGCTGACCTGGACCTTCTTCTTCGACAAGCCCAAGGGCACGGTGCCGGACCGGCCGATTCCGGTGCGGGCGATCACGCGCGCCGAGCTGGAGTCCGCGCCGGACCGCAGCCTGTATCGCCTGGGGCATTCCACCCTGCTCATGAAGCTGCGCGACCGCTACTGGCTCACCGATCCGGTGTTCTCCGAACGCGCCTCGCCCGTGCAATGGGCTGGGCCGGCGCGCTTCCATGCGCCGCCCATCGCCATCGACGATCTGCCACCGATTGCGGGCGTGATCCTGTCGCACAACCACTACGACCACCTGGACCACGCCGCCGTCATGCAGCTGGCCGCCAAGGTGGGTCGATTCGTGGCGCCGCTGGGTGTGGGCGATCAGCTGGTCGCCTGGGGCGTCGATGCCGGCAAGGTGGAGCAGCTGGACTGGTGGCAGTCCACCGAAGTGGATGGCCTGCGCCTCACCGCCACGCCGGCGCAGCATTTCTCCGGCCGCGGACTGACCGACGGTGACCGCAGCCTGTGGGCCTCGTGGGTGATTCAGGACGCCGAGCTGCGCGTGTTCTTCAGCGGCGACAGCGGTTACTTCGATGGCTTCAAGGCCATTGGCGATGCCTACGGCCCCTTCGACCTGACGTTGATGGAGACCGGCGCCTACGACCCGCGCTGGGCCTTCGTGCACATGCAGCCCGAGCAGACGCTGCAGGCGCACCTGGACCTGCGTGGCCACTGGCTGCTGCCGATCCACAACGGCACCTTCGACCTCGCGCTGCACCCGTGGCAGCAGCCCTTTGAGCGCATCTCGGCGCTGGCCAGCGAGCGCGGCGTCTCGCTGACCACGCCGCTGATGGGCGAGCGTGTCGACATGCAGGCGCCGCAGCCGGGCGCGCCCTGGTGGCGCCCATGAGCGACGGCTTGAGCGGGTGAGGCCGACGCGGTCGCGCCGGGCCGCGAGTTAGCGCGAGGCGAAGATGATGGCCAGCGGCGCGTGGTCCATGCTTGCCTCGTGCTGGGCGATCACCTGGGCAAAGCCCTTGTCCTGAAAGAGCTGGCAGACCATTGCGATGCGACTGTCCACGTCGTGGACTTCGCAGATCACGCCGCGAAACCGGGCCCAATGCTCGTCGCGGATGCCGGCCAGCACCTCCAGCTCAGCGCCTTCGGCGTCCACCTTGAGCACGTCCACCCGGTCGAGCTGCAGCGCGTCGATCATCCCGGACACGGATCTCAACTCGCATGAAATGCGTTGTGCGCCGCGCTTCATCATTCGCACGATCAATGGCGTGACGAAGCCCGGCACCAGGGCGGTGTACCAGAGCCGCTTGGGTGGGGCTTCCATCGTGCCCGCCACCATGCGGCCCAGTGCTTCGGCATTGTCCGCCAGAATCTCGGGATTCTTGGTCGACAGCGATGGCGTGTTGGGAAAGTAGGTGAACTCCGCCTGGCCCGCGTTGCTGGAGATGCCAAAGCGATAGGCGGAGAAAGCCCCGCCGCCGTGCGATTTCGTATTGGCCTGCAGCACGTCGAAAATGGGGGGAATCGGCTCGAAGGCGAAGACGCGGGCCTGGCCGGCCGAGCGTTGCATCGCCCGGATGCCGAACAAGCCGATATTGGCGCCGATGTCGAAGACCACGTCGCCGGGCAACACATCGACCCCTTGCGAAAAGTAGCCCTGTACATGCTGGTCGAGGACCAAAGCCTCGTTGCGGTGGAGACACGCCACCATCGTTCCATCCGTGAGCTGAACGTTCTGCATCAAGGCCCCCACCTTGTCCAAAAGCAGCGAAGCGGCCGCTGCCGAAAGCGGCATCGGTGTTCGCTGACTCATCCCCAGCCGCAGTCTGGCATGGCTAAGGCTGGCGGACTGAGGACGACGTCATAAGCTGGCTTTCGGATTGAGTTTTCGGTACCGGGCAGAAGAGCGTCTGGCTCAGGCGGTGGATGAAACAACGCCGCTTCCCGCCGAGCTTGATGGACGTCGGGGGGAATCTTCTGCAGGGGCCGAATGCTTCGACCTGTAGGGTGGCTTAGCGGCAAAGCCGCGTAACCCGCCGCCGTTCTCGCGGACTCAATCCAGTTCCAGGCTCGCAACCGAACCCGAAGCGCCCCAATCCGCCGAATAAACCCCGCGCGCGACGAATCGCCCGAAGCTCGAATGCGGCCAGTCCGCCGCTCGCGATGCATGTCCGTGCTTCACGGGATTGAAGTGGATGGCATCCGCATGCGCGGCAAAATCCGACTCATCGCGGATCGCATGCTCCCGGAAGCCACGCTGCCAGATGCCGCGCTCACCTTTTTCCACGCGCCGCTTAGGCTCGTCGCCCACGCGCGGCAAGCCGCAGGCGAAGCGTGACTTGATCAATCGCCAGCGCGTGGAGAAATCGGCGTCGCCGGGCGGCAGCGTCCAGAGGCAATGCAGATGGTCGGGCAGCACCACCATCGCGTCGGCGGTGAAGGGACGTTGCGTGCGCACGCTGGCGAAACCGAACGGGACTGCGTGCCGGTGCTGAGATGGTTGCGCAGGCGGAGCGAGCAATCTTTGCGCATGACGATGTTGAGGCGCTTCACCTCGTGAAACTGCACGGACGCTACGCGATGAAATTCTCTCGATGGCTGAGCCGCCGCAACGTGAGGAAACTGCAGCCTTGCCAGTAACGGGAAGCGTGGTGATGCCGTCGCTGGAGGAGATGTTCAGGGAGAGTTGATGCGGGCGATGGTCACTGCCCGAGTGAAATTGCCTCGCCGATCGGAAGAACGTCGCTGATGCGCTCACCGTCGAAAAGATACTGATACATCTTGGATGGCACGACATCGGTGATTGCCGGTGGCCGGAACAGCGCAACACACCAGCCGCCGCTTGCGCGCACCGACGGGTAGATCAGGCCATAGGCCTTGGCATCACGCAGCTGCGCGCCGAGTTTGCGGCTCACCTGATAGTCGTTGGCATCAAGGGCTGCCTTGGGGAGTCGGCGACGTCCGTCCACGAGCTTCTGCACCAGGCGGCCGGCGTACTGCCGCATCTCGACGCGGCATGGGCCTTCCCCCGTCAGCTTCAGAAATACGGCGCGGTGATACGCTGTTTCGTGAATGGCGACTCTTTCGCTGTCACCGCAGTAGTAAACGCCGTAGCCGCCATCGGAGAAACGGGAGCCTGCCGGTGAGGGATGCGTGAAGGCGCCCATGACGGTAGTTGCGCCGGGACCGACAACCCAGTCCTCCGGATCCACCAGGTGGAGCGAGCCGATGTCGGCACGCAGTCGCTCGTTGGTGCGGGCCTCGATCTCGAAGGCGATGTCCAGTTCATCGCGCGAAACCAGGCCGTCAAACACCCCGACGGGTGGGAATCGTGAGGGGATGATCCGGTAGGCAATCTCGAACGGCGGCTTGATCGTGCGCAGGCCGTCGATCATCCGCGCCATCCGTCGAGATAACGGCGCACGTACTGAAGATCTTCCATGCGGCCGCGTAGCATGCGATCCAGTGCGGACTGACCATCGAAACCGGGCCCCTGGTTTGGGCGCTTGACCCAACCATCCGCCTGCGCCTCGTCCATAAACAGGATGCGTAGGGCTTTGTGAATGCCGAGCAGGTAGCTAACGCGATCCAGTGTGTCAGGTCCGAAGTCGGCTGCAATCGCGCCCTTGTCCGAGAGCTGGGCTTTCCAGCGCTGAATGGTTGAGCGCCCCACGCCGCCCAGCAGAACCGATAGCTGATCGTCGGTAACCCCCCACAGGCGAGCAATCCCCAATGCGGCCTTGAAAGCCACTGAGGTTTGCCGATCATGGCTCGCCACCTTTCGCGGCAGCGGTGCAGCAGCTGTTTGCGCCATGACATACTCCATTTGTCTCATATGAAACACAATATATCATGTGGTCGAGATCGGTCGTCGGCGTGGCACAAGCCGACTGCGTCACAACTGGGGGCCATTGCGGCTCGCGCCACCCAACTGATAGCGCTACGCTAGCGAAATGCTTACAAGGGGTAAGGTAATGGCGACCGGCAAGTCTCAGGTGGTCAGTGTTCGAGTGGAGCCTAGGATTAAGGATGCTCTGCAAACGGCGGCGGATCGGGAGATGCGAAGCCTTGCGAACATGATTGAAGTCATGGTCGTCGCCTATTGCCGAGGTCAGGGGTATCCGTTGCCGGGCGTGCCGGACGAGGCGCTGCCACACACTTCAACGAGGGTTGCGGGACGTGACTGAAGTCGGCGAGGAACGGCCAGAGAGCTTGGGGGCTCAGGGCAATGAATAACGTATTCGGTTTCCGTGACGAACTAATCAACGAATACAGCTCGTTTTCGCGAAGCTTCACGCGAATCGCTGCGCAAGACATTCGAGATGAGGTTGAGCGCCAGTACGCGGATGGGCGCTATTGGCCGGAACCGCTGGTTCAGATCAATCCAAACTATCAGCGCAAAGGCACGGTCCAGCAGCTGGCGACCGAAGGCGTACTGCACGGCGCGTGTGCCGAACTCTTCCAGGTTGGAAAAACGGAGGCGAACCCTCAGCCACTCCACCTCTATGCCCACCAGTTGCAGGCCTTGGCCAAAGGTCAGGGCAAGCAGAGCTACGTCGTCACCACGGGCACCGGATCAGGAAAGTCGCTGTCCTTCTTCATTCCAGTCATTGACCGGATTTTGAAGGGTAAGGACAAGGACCCAACGCCGCGGACGCGTGCCATCGTGATCTATCCGATGAACGCTCTGGCGAACAGCCAGCTTGAGGAACTCGACAAGTTTCTCCACGGCTATCCCGAAGGGCAGAAGCCCTTCACGGTTGCGCGATATACGGGCCAGGAGTCCGCAGCAGAACGAGAAGAGATATCCGGGAATCCGCCGGACATCCTGCTCACCAACTTCATGATGCTGGAGCTGATCCTCACGCGCTTCGACGAAGTCGATCGACGTGTAGTGGATCACTGCAAGGGCTTGGAATTCCTGGTTCTTGATGAGCTTCACACCTATCGTGGACGCCAAGGTGCTGACGTGGCATTGCTCGTCCGCCGCTTGCGCGAGCGCCTGGAAGCCCATGAGCTGGTGTGTATTGGGACGTCCGCCACGATGTCCAGTACGGGAAGTCTTGCGGATCGCAATCAGGTCGTCGCTGAGGTGGCCGAAAAGTTGTTCGGCACGCACATCAGCGCGCAGGACGTTATCGGCGAGACGCTGGAGCGTGTCACTGATCCCTTGAAAGATGTCGAAGCGGTGCGGCCCAAGCTGGCGGCGGCGGTCGCCCGCTCGGAATTCTCGTGGAAGGACTTCGAGGCGTTCCGGGTTGATCCGTTGTCCATTTGGGTCGAGCTCAACCTGGGCATCGAACTGCCCGACAACGAGCCCCCGCGTCGGGCCAAGCCGATGACGGTGCAGGCTGCCAGCGAACGGTTAGCAAAGGACGCAGGCTGCCCCGTCGACGTTGCCCGCAGCGGGCTGCAGAGCTTTCTTGTTGCTGCGCATGAAGTGAAGACACCGCAGGGCCGGCCGCCATTTGCGTTCAAGCTGCATCAGTTCATCAGTGGCCCAGGCAAGGTGCTTGCCACGCTTGAAGCACCTGGCATTCGCCACGTTACCCTCGATGCGCAGCGCTTTGCGCCGGGCCGCCAGCAAGAAGATGTCCAGTTATATGCCGTTCACTTTTGCCGCGATTGCGGGCAGGAGTACTTGCCCGTTTGGCAGTCCAAGCAATCTTCCGCCGGCTTTGGTCCAAGAGAGATCGACGACGTAACAGCAGATGACAATGAGGATGCTCAATACGGATTCCTGTGCCCTGCGGGTCCTGCGCTGCCCTATGGGGGCGACATTGAAGATCTGCCGGAAACCTGGCTGGACATCACCCGTGATCCTGTCAGGGTCAAGCAGAGCTACAAGAAAGCCGTGCCTGTCAGTGTCCATGTGGATGCGCAGGGCAAAGCGGGGGGCGGCGAATCCTTCTGGTACATCCCTGGCAAGTTTCGGTTCTGCTTGAACTGTGGCCAGCTACACGAAGCGCACGGCAAGGACATCAATCGTCTCGCCAGCCTCTCGGGTGAGGGACGATCCTCCGCCACCACGATTCTGACGCTGACCGCACTGCGCCAGCTTTTCGATGATGATGAGCCAGCGAGCGGGCAACCTGACCCACGCAAGCTGCTCGGGTTTACGGACAACCGACAAGACGCCGCCCTGCAAGCCGGCCACTTCAACGATTTTGTTTTCCTGCTGACGTTGCGCGCGGGGCTGATCGGCGCACTTCAAAACAGCAACGGTGAGCTAAGCGAAGAGCAGCTGGCCGATGCAGTATTCAAAGCGCTGGGGTTCGACCGCACCGACGAGGCCACACTCGTCGAGTACCTGCGTACGCCCAAGCTCATGGGCCTTGCTCGCCAGGAAGCCCAGCGCACGCTGCGTTACATCATCGGCTATCGCTTGCTGCGCGATCTACGTCGCGGCTGGCGTTTCAACAACCCCAACCTCGATCAGCTGGGTTTGTTGGCGATCAACTATCGCAGCCTCAGCGAGATGTGTTCGGACTCAGCGGCATTTCCTGCCAGCAGTGCACTCGCCAAGCTAAGTGCTGACCACCGCGCTGCACTTTGCCGATTGGTCTTTGATGCCATGCGTCGGGGCCTATGCCTGGAAACGCGTTATCTCGATCCTGTCGAACAGGACAAGGCCCGAACCAGTGCGTTTGCCTATCTGAATGAGCGTTGGGCGTTTGCGCCTGACGAGCTGCTGGAATCAGCCAAGTATTTGATCCTTGGCAAGCGCCCTGAGTTTCGCGGAAAGCCACGGATGGACCTGGTGACGGGAGGTCCGCGCTCGCGAATGCTGCGTGACATCAAGAGCGCCGCATTCTGGAAGGAAACGCCCCTCGCGAGTCAGGTAACCGGTTGGAAGGATCCGGAATGGGTCGAGCTGATCGAGGCGCTGCTGCAGGCCGCGGCGAATTACGGCTATGTGCAAAAGCATTCGATCGATAAGCAGCTGGTGGGTTGGCGCTTGAATGCTGCGGCGCTGGATTGGCAGTTGCCGGAAGAAGCACTGCAAGCAGGCGATACGCGCGTCAACCAGTTCTTCCGCGCGCTGTATCTGAACGTCGCCGAGCTGCTGCGTCAGAAAAGTCACCCGCTGTTCGACTTTGAAGCGCAGGAGCACACGGCGCAGGTGGATGCGTCACGTCGCCAGCTACTGGAGCAGCGATTCCGCTACACGGACAAAGATCGCAAAGATTGGGCGGGCAACCCCGCGCACGAGGCTCCGCTGGAGCGCCTGCCGATCATGTTCTGTTCGCCTACGATGGAACTGGGCGTCGATATCTCGGCATTGAATACTGTTTACCTGCGTAACGTTCCGCCTACTCCCGCTAACTATGCGCAGCGCAGCGGTCGAGCTGGCCGTTCCGGTCAGCAGGCGCTGGTGATTACTTACTGCGCGTCACTGAGCCCCCACGATCAGTGGTTCTTCCATCACGCCAACGAGATGGTGCATGGCGTGGTCCGTGCGCCGACGTTGGATCTGGCGAATCGAGATCTCGTGGAAAGCCATCTGCAGGCGGTGTGGCTTGCGAATACCCATGTCGCCCTCAATGTCAGCATCGCGCCCATGCTTGATCTGGATCAGCCGGGGAAGCCGCTTGCCAAGTCCTATTTTGATGCGCTGAACCATCCGGACGCGACCGCGCGTGCGCAGGCCAGCGCAGCGCGTGTCATCGCGCAGATGGAGCCGGAGCTTGCAGGCAGCGAATGGTTCTCTGAGGAATATGTGCGAAAGGTGGTTGAGCGCGCGCCTCAAGCATTTTCTGACGCGCTGGAGCGCTGGCGCGTCCTGTTCGATGCCACGCGTACCCAGATGGACATGGCCGACCAGATCGTCAAAAGCCATGCCGCGTCGCACAGTGAGCGCCAGAATGCGCAGCGTCGATATGGCGATGCGGCACGGCAATATGCTGTATTGCTGAAAACGGGCAATAGCCAGAACAACGACTTCTACACCTACCGCTACCTGGCCAGTCAGGGCTTCCTGCCGGGCTATAACTTCCCGCGTCTGCCTTTGATGGCGTGGATTCCTGCGCGTGGCGGCACCAGCGCCGGCGGCAAAGATGACGAAGGCAGCATGGTCAGCCGGCCGCGTTTCCTGGCCCTCTCGGAATTTGGTCCGCGCAGCCTGATTTACCACCAGGGCCGCATGTACCGGGTGGTGCGGGCAAAGCTCAATGTGGGCTCGGCAGATCACATCACCGGCAACAGCCTGCTCGCCACCATCTCCTCGCTGGTCTGCAGCCAGTGCGGCTACGGCCACTTGGGCGAGATCAATGGCGCTCAGCCCTTGGTGAACTGCTGCGAGAACTGCGAGGCCCCGTTGACGGAGCATGACTGGGTCCGCGAGCTATATCGGATCGAGACCGTCGAAACGGTCCCTGTCGAGCGCATCTCTATCAACGATGAAGATCGCCAGCGCCAAGGCTTCGAGCTTCAGACCACATACCGCTTCCTCCCAGGCCCCGACGGCGTGATTCAACAGCGCAAGGCCGAGGTCAAACAGGGTGAAGAGTCGCTCGCGCTCTTGACCTACGCGCCTGCTGCGCGCCTCTGGCGTATCAACCGCGGATGGCGCCGGCGCAAGGACAAAGAGCAGCTGGGTTTCTACATCAACCCGATCACCGGCACTTGGAGCAAGCAGGACGAACCGGGCGGCGATGAGGAGAAGGGCGCGGAAGAGGCGCTACTCGACAAGGTGCCGAATCAGCGCATCGTTCCGTTCGTCGAGGATCACCGCAATCTGCTGATTCTGGCGCCGGTGCGTGAGCTACCACTGGAGGCGATGGCAACCCTTCAGGCCGCGCTCAAGCGCGGCATCGAAATGACCTTCCAGATCGAAGAGTCGGAACTGGTCGCTGAACCCTTGCCGAGGACTGATGAACGCCGGGCCTTGATGTTCTACGAGGCGGCAGAAGGCGGTGCTGGCGTACTGACGCGCATTGCCAGCGACCCGGCGAGCCTGGCCCAGGTGGCCAGCAATGCGCTGAAACTACTTCACCTCAACGTGCCGCAGGGTCCCTGGCGGCTTGAAGATCTACCGTCGCTGGAGCAGACCAACGCATTGGGCAATCACATCTGCGAGGCGGGTTGCTACCAGTGCTTGCTGTCGTATTTCAATCAGCCCGACCACGAGAACATCAATCGACGGAACGTCGATGCACTCAAGGTGCTGGTGGCCCTCGCGAACGCGGAGGTCAAGCCCATGCAGGCGCGTTCGCCGACGCAAGATTCTGGCTCGGTTGGCGGCAAGCTCGAGCAATGGCTGCAGGTGCTGGATGCCGCTGGCCTGCGTCGGCCTGACGCGATGCAAGTGCCCGTCAATCAGGGTGCGGCGACGGCGGCTGGCCAGTACAAGGCGGCACGTGCCCTGGTTTTTCTGGACGACATCGAGCCAGGCACCGCGGCTGTTCTCGCCGACAAGGGCTGGAAAGTTTTGATTCTCAGCGATGCGGCGCAATGGCCGGCGCAGTTCGCAAACCATCCCGAGGTATTCGGGCAAGGTGAACAAAAACAATGACGACACCCGAGCACAACTTCATGCCCGGAAACCTGGTTCGGGCCCGCGGTCGCGAATGGGTGGTGCAAGGCGATTCTCGCCACGACTTCCTGCGCCTGCGCCCCTTGGGTGGAGCAGATGACGACACCATCGCGCTGATTCCGGAGCTAGAGCTGCAGCCCGTCGCACCGGCCACATTTCCGTGGCCACAGCCTGAGCAGGCCGGCAACCATGCCGCCGCGCTACTGTTGAGAGACGCACTGCGTCTGAAGCTGCGCGCGGGTGGTGGACCCTTCAGGTCGTTCGGCAATATCGCCGTCGAGCCTCGCGGTTACCAGTTGGTGCCCCTGCTGATGGCCTTGCGCCTCAGCACCGTTCGCCTACTCATCGCCGATGACGTCGGCATCGGCAAGACGATCGAAGCGGGACTCATCGCTCGCGAGCTGATGGATCGCGGCGAGATCTCTCGACTGGCGGTGTTGTGTCCGCCGCATCTCGTCGAGCAGTGGCAAAGCGAGCTGGAGACGCGGTTCAACCTGCAGGCCGTTGCGCTCACCTCGGCGTCGGCCGCGCGTGTCGAGCGCGATCTCCCGCACGGTGTCAGTCTCTTCGACCACTACCCCGTGGTCGTGGTGAGCCTGGACTACATCAAGAGCGAACGGCATCGCGAGCACTTTCTCGCCATCGCGCCGGAATGCGTGATCGTCGACGAGGCGCACACCTGTGCCAGTAGCGGCGCCGGCAAGCAGCTTCGCTTCGAGTTATTGCAGCGCTTGGTAAAGGACGAGGCGCGGCACCTGATCCTGCTCACGGCCACTCCGCACTCAGGCGACGAAAGCGCGTTCTACAACTTGTTGTCCTTGCTCGATCCGCGCTTCAGCGCACTGCAGACCCGCAGTTCGGCGAGTGACCCCTTGCGCCAGGAGCTGGCACGGCATTTTGTTCAGCGTCGCCGCAAGGACATTGCCGAGTGGCAGGCCGAAACCGGCGACGGGCGCGGCTTCCCGCGTCGTATGAAAACCGAGGTCACCTATCAGCTCAGTGGTGACTGGGGTGCATTCTTTGATTCGGTGCAAGACTACTGCCGAGAACTGGCCGAGACCATTGAAAGCCAGGGCGAGGGCCGTGGACGCCTGATCTGGTACGCCACGCTGGCGCTGCTACGTTGCGTGGCATCGTCGCCTGCGGCGGCGATCAAGGCGCTCACGACCCGTCTCGAAGGGAGCGTCGAGGTGGACGAGTTGCTTGCGGACGAACGCCTCCACGATGGTGAGGCCGATGATCTTGATAGCAGCGATCTCGAACCACCGGCGCAGCTTGAAGAGGCTGGCCGGCTTCAGGGCCTGATCCGCGAAGCCGAGCGACTGTCCGGCAAGGCTGGGGATCCCAAGCTCGCGGCCCTGATCGGACACCTGGAGGGCTTGCTCAAGGACGGCTATCACCCGGTGGTGTTCTGCCGTTACATCGCGACCGCTCACTATGTCGCCGAGCACCTGCGTCGGGCCTTCCCCAAGGCGACCGTGCAGTCGATCACCGGTGAGTACACGCCGGAAGAACGCCGCGAGCGCGTCGAAGGCATGGAAGAGGGTGAGCCCCGCATCCTGGTGGCTACGGACTGCTTGTCCGAAGGCATCAACCTCCAGCACCTGTTCACGGCGGTGGTGCACTACGACCTTGCCTGGAATCCCACTCGTCACGAGCAGCGCGAGGGGCGCGTGGATCGTTTCGGCCAACAGTCCGCCGACGTGCGTTGCACCATGCTCTGGGGGCAGGACAATCCAGTCGATGGCTTCGTCCTCAACGTCATCCTGCGCAAGGGTGAAGCGATCCAGAAGGAACTGGGCGTTCTGGTCCCACTGCCGGAGGATGAGGCACGCATCAACCAGGCCTTGGTGAAGGCAGCGCTGATGCGGCGCAGCGATGCGCGCCAGCCACAGCAGGGCAGCTTCGATTTCAGCGAGCCCGTGCGCGTTCTGGCGCCTCTCCAGGCCCAATGGCAGGACGCGCTAGACAAAGCCAAGGCCAACCGCACGGTGTTTGCGCAGCGCCGTATCCGCCCCGACGAGGTCTTGCCGGAGTGGCAAAAGCAGCAGGATGCGCTGGGTACTCAGGCGGATGTCCAACGCTTCGTACAGAGCGCCTGTGCCCGCCTGAATGCACCGCTGGAATCCGCGCGAAGGAACCACCACCGATTCCTGCCGCAGCACCTGCCGGAGGCTTTGCGTCTGCGCTTGACGGATGAAGGCATCGGCAAACCGCTGCTGCTGAACTTCAATGAGCTGCACCGCAGCCATCCGCTAGTAAGCGTACTGGCTGAACATCTCCTCGAAACCAGCCTAACAGCCGGTGGTGACAGCGGGGCTGGAGTTGCTGCTCGCTGCGCCGCGACACTGACCGACGGCGTGGAAGTGGTCACCACAGTCTACTTGCTACGTCTGCGCCACCAGCTCGGCTACGTGCGTCGCCGCGAGCCCTTTCAGATGATGGCGGAAGAGACCGTAGCCCTGGCGGTGGCCGGGCGCAGTAATCCGCAATGGCTCGAAGGGGACACTGTGGCGAAGCTGCTGGAATGCGCGCCCACGGGCAACCTCCCGGCGGATGCCGTGCAGCGCGAAGTGCGCATGGCATTGGACTTCATTGCTGCCAATCCTCAGCAACTCGAACAGCTGGCCCAGCGACGAGCACAAGCTCTGCTGGCCGATCACCGCCGCGTGCGCGAGGCGGCCCGCGACGTCGGCCAGTACAGCGTCAACGCCT
>JALRLM010000518.1 GCA_023254435.1 Hydrocarboniphaga sp. | reverse complement strand
ATTACTTCTTCTATCAGGACGAATGTCCGCAGCCGCAGTGGGCGCCGCGACACTTCATCGGCTACGAACTCGCGCGCACGGCCTACGGCGAGGTGGCGACGCAGGCCTTGCGCGCGCGCTTCGACGCGCAGCGGAACGGCGCCGCGACATGAGCGTGTGGCACTGTGTCGCCGCCCCGAGCGCCGACGCATTGGCCATCGACGGCGCGCTGGGTCAGACTGTGGACTCATCCATCACAAGGACGGTGAAGCGATGAGTGCCAGAGCCTTTCCGCCGCAGTCGAAATCGAAATCCCGATCGCGAGCCCGCGCCGGCAAATCTGCCACCGTGCGACGCGTGGCGACGTCGCCACGCGACGAAAGCGCAGGCACGGCCCCGCCACAGCGCGAGCGGCATTCGATGCCGGGCTTCGTCATGCAGGCCTTGCTGCAGCGCAAGCTGGTGTCGGCCTATCGCGAACGGCCGCCGTACCAGCAGAACGACTACATCGGCTGGATCCTGCAGGCCAGGCGCGAGGACACGCGCGAGCAGCGCCTGGCGCAGATGCTCGACGAGCTGGCCGCCGGTGGTCTCTACATGCGCATGGAGCACGCGCCGTCGCGGCGCGATTGAGTTCGTCGCCGGCAGGCGGCGACGCGTGTCGCTTCAGCGCGCCGTTTCGCCGGGCCGTTCGAAGCGCAGGCAGGCGCGCAATCCTCCGAGCCGGCTGCGTTCGAGCCGCAGTTCGGCGTGATAGAGCCGCGCGATGTCGCCGACGATGGCCAGGCCCAGCCCGGAGCCCGGGCGCTGCTCGTCCAGGCGCATGCCGCGTCCGGCGGCCAGCGCGAAGTCCTGCTCGGCGATTCCGGGGCCGTCGTCGTCCACGGCCAGCTCGATGGCGCCGTCGACGGTCTGTGCCTGGATCACGATGCGGCTGCGCGCCCACTTGGCGGCGTTGTCGAGCAGGTTGCCGGCCAGCTCCTGCAGGTCCTGCGCATCGACGCGCACTTCGAGCGTGTCGGCAATCTCCACGCTGAGCGCCGGCATGCGCTCGCCGTGCATCGCGCGCAAAGCCTCGAACACCGGCAGCAGCGAGGCGAGCAGGCGCGTGCGCTGAAAGCCGCCGCCGGCGAGGCCCGCCGCGCTGGCGCGCGTCAGATGATGATCGACGATCTGCTGCAGGCGATCGAGATCATTGCGCAGGGCCTCGCGGTCGATGTCGTCGCGCACCAGGTGCAGGCGTAGCGAGGACAGCGGTGTCTTCAGCGCATGGGCGAGATTGCCGGCCACCGAACGGCCGCGCACCAGCAGCTCGTCCTGGTGCGACAGCACTTCGTTCATCGCATCGGCCACGGTCTTGAGATCGGACGGCAGGCGCACGTCCAGGCGCCGGCTGCGGCCGGCGTAGACGTCGCGTAGTCCGCGCCGCATGTCGCGCAGCGGGGCCAGGCCCCAGCGGATCTGCGCCACCAGCGCGCCGATCAGCACCAGCCCCAGCGGCGTCAGCGAGGCGAACAGCACGGTGTTGAACGAGCCCACGGCTTCTTCGATTTCGTCGACCGGACCGGCCACCGTGAGCCAGACGCTGTCGCGCGCGCCGTCGAGCTGGGCGTACAGGCGCCAGGCGTGCAGCAGCTGGCCGCGCGGTCCCATCAGCGTGCCGTGGCGCGTGTTGCGTTCGGCCGGCGCGGCGCCGGCCACGGGCAGGGTCTGGTCCCACAGCGAACGCGAGCTGCCCAGCACCGTGCCGTTGCGATCGACCTGCCAGTACCAGCCCGAGAACACCTGATCGAAGCGCAGTTCGCCGGGTACGCTCGAAAAGCCGATGGCGCCGTCGGGACCGATGCGCAGCAGGCCCACCAGCGAGTAGCCGTAGGCTTCGAGACGGGCGTCGAAGGCCTCTTCGGCGGAGACGCGGAAGGCCGCCGAGATGTAGACGCCCAGCAAGGGCAGCAGCAGGAGCACGGTGATCGCGGTGATGCCCAGCAGGCGGCCGCCGATGGACAGTCGCTCGCGGCGCGGCGGCAGCCATTTGCGCAGCTTCAGCACGACGCGCAGGTCACGGATCGCCGGCGATCATGAAGCCCTGGCCGCGCAGGGTTCCGATGATGTCGCGGCCGATGCGGCGGCGAATGCGGCTGATCAGCACGTCGATGACGTTGGAGTCGGGGTCGCGATCGCGCTCGTAGACGTGCTCGGCCAGTTCGGTGCGCGACACCACGCGTCCGCGAGCCAGCATCAGGCAAGTCAGCAGCTTGTACTCCTGGCCCGTCAGCATCACGGGCTGGCCGTCCAGCGTCACGCGCGCCAGGTTGGTGTCGAGCTTGAGCGGCCCGGCCGTGATGACCGGTTTCTGGTCGCCCTGGCTGCGACGCACCAGCGCCTTCACGCGCAGCACCACTTCCATGGGCTCGAACGGCTTGGGCACGTAATCGTCGGCGCCGGCGCTGAAACCGGCCACCTTGTCGGGCCAGCGGTTGCGTGCGGTCAGGATCAACACCGGCACGCGGCGTCCTTGTTCGCGCCAGTCGTGCAGCAGCGACAGGCCGTCGCGTCCGGGCAGGCCGAGGTCGAGCACCACGGTGTCGTAATGCTCGGTGGCGACGAGGTAGTCGGCCTGCGGCCCGGTGGCCGCGATGTCGACCGCGAAGCCGGACTGGCGCAGCAGCAGGGCCAGGCCTTCGGCCAGCGAACGATCGTCTTCGGCGACCAGCACTTTCATCGCGATCAGGGGCGCGGCGAGTTGGGCTTGCGAGCGGCTTCGGGGTCGTGGCCTTCGAGCTCCAGCAGTTTGCCCGTGTGCGCATCGAATTCGAATTCGAGCTTGGCACCCGCGGGTGTCACCAGATCCACTTCGTAGACCAGGGTGTCGTATTCGTCCTCGTGTTCGAGTTCCACCTCGACGATGGTTCCGTAGTAGCGCTTCTCGATCCACTCCATGATCGACAGCAGCGACACCAGCTGCTTCTGGCGCACGGCCTCGCGCAGCGTCTTGCCATCGACGCGCATGGCGTCGTTGGCGAGCCCGGCCAGCGGCATGCAGAGCGCGGCGGCCAGGACGATGCGGAGGTGTAGCGAGCGGAGAGTCATCGAGGTCGGATTCCAGGGGCGGCGGATTGTCCGGCCCGCGACCGTGAATCGATCGTGAACCGCACATTCACATTTTTTCAGAAACGCATGGGCAAGACTGCTCCACATCGTTCGAGCCGGAGATCGTCATGCCGCGTTCCGTTTTCTTCCGCGTCGCGCCCTATGCCGCCGCCATCGTGCTGGCTACCGCGGGTCTCGGCGCGGTGCGGGCGCAGACCCGCGATGCCTATGCGTCCTGGCGCGAGGCCATCGACGTCCTGCAGGCGGCCGGCTATTCGCAGGTCGAGGAGATCGAGACTCGCTGGTACGGCGGTTTCGAGGTCGACACGGTCGATGCCGGTGGACACGAAACGGAGCTGCAGCTCGCCGGCCAGCCGCTGGCCATCCGCAGCAAGCGCAGCGGCCACGAGCACGCCGATGCCGACGAACTCGTCGAAACGGCGCAGCTGCGGGCCGCCATCGACTGGCTCGAGCACGGCGGCTATCGCGATCTGGAATCGCTGAGCGGCGAGCGCGGCGGCATCGAGGTGGAAGTCCGCGACGCCGGCCGTACGCGTGTCGAACTCGAGATCGCCAGCGGTCCCGGCGGTATCGCCCTGCTGCAGCAGCAGCGCGGCTCGCTGCTGGATTTCTGAGTCCTCGCAGGTTTTCTCCGGCGCACCACGACGCGCCACTCTCAGCCCCTTACCGACATGACCATGCCCAAACGCAATCCTGCCGCTGCACTGATCGTCCTCGCCACCTCGGGCCTGCTCGCCGCCTGTGGCAGCGACGGCGACAGCACCTCCGAGCCTTTCGCGGCACCGAGCTCGTTCACGCTGAGCTTGCCCGAGACCGCCGTGAACACCGCGGATGCGCCCACCGTGGCCCAGGCCGGCGCGCTGATCGACGAGCTGGTCGACGAGATCGAAGGCCAGGTCGACGACATCGACGAATTGCTGCGGGTCACCACCGCATCCTGCCGCGATGGCGGCTCGGTCGCGGTCAGTGTCGCCGACGGCAGCACCGGCACGGCGACGTACACGCTGGACTACGATCAATGCCACGACGACGACGACCTGATCGACGGCCGCCTGCAGCTGGTCTGCACGGGCAGCTGTACCAGCGACGGCACGCTGGTCTTCGGCGACGGCAGCGTCGGCTATAGCGAGCAGTCGCTCGACAGCGACGACCGCCAGGCCGTACTGATCCTCGGCAGCGTCGTCTATTCGAGCTACAACGAAGCGGCCGACACCGGCAGCCTGGTGATCGACGCAGGCTTCGAATACAGCGACCCCGACGGTGCCGTCGGCGCGGCGCAGCTCGACGACTTTCACTACACGGCGACGGCCGGCAGCAGCGGCCACAAGTCGCTGAGCTACGACGGAGACTTTGCCAGCACCGCCTTCGCGCTACCCGCGAGCGCCTGCAACGTCGCCGGCGCTGGCAGCTGGAGCACCGTGCTGGCGCTCGACGACAACGACAGCGCCGACCGCATCGACAGCGGACAGCTGCAGCTCGGCAGCGACGACGGCAGCGCGACCCTGAGCTGGGCCAGCGGCACCGCCACGGCCAGCGCATCGGGCGGCACGGTGAGCTACGGCACGCGCGAATTCGATGCGCTGTGCGATCTCTAGGGTCAGCCCGGAGCGCGCAGCGGTGTAGGCAAACGCCGCTGCCTCGCGCTCGAACAGGATGAGGTCGGGGCCGGCGCCGAAATGCGCCGGCCTTTTTCCGTCATGGCGCCGCCATCTGCGAGGCGCCCGATGCTCCCCGCGACACCCATGGCCCTGGCGCGACGCGCCCTTGGCGATGGCGGCGAGGCGCAGATCGGTGCCGTTGCATCGCGCTTGCGAGCCGATGCGGACAAGAACTGCAGATGCCGGCATCGTCGGCTAATTCGAGCGTTTCGCGCTGCTGTCATCGCAACGATGCGATCGCAAAATGAGCCCTCGTTCGCTGTTTGGCGGCGTCGTTGCGGCCCTGCCGCGGGCGCTGTATTTGCAAGGCCCTGAACGATCATCGCGCCGTTCGTGACGAGGCCTTCCGCTTGAACCAGTTCGTGAACAACGCGCAGGCGCTGCGCCTGCACATCCCCGAGCCGCAGTGCCGGCCCGGCGACGCGCCCGACTTCGGCGCGCTCAGGCTGCCGCCGGCCGGTGGCCTGCCGCGTCCCGGCTTCACCGCCGACGAATCCACGCTGCGCCATCTGCCCTATGCGCTGATCCGCGTGCTCGACGACGACGATGCGGCGGTCGGCGAGTGGCGGCCGAACCTGGGCCTGGAGCGCCTGTGCGAGGGCCTGCGCGCGATGATGCTGACGCGCGCTTTCGACGAAGCCATGCAGCGCGCGCAGCGCAAGGGCAAGGCCAGCTTCTTCATCAAGTCCACGGGCGAAGAAGCCGTGGCGGTGGCGCAGGCCTATGCGCTCGACGCGCGCGACATGCTGTTTCCGAGTTATCGCCAGCAGGGCCTGCTGATCGCGCGTGGCTGGCCGATCGAACAGATGATGTGCCAGATCCTCAGCAACAGCGGCGACCAGCTGAAAGGCCGCCAGCTGCCGACCATGTATTCGGCACGCGAGGCCGGCGTGTTCTCGCTGTCGGGCAATCTCGGAACGCAATTTCCGCAGGCCGTGGGCTGGGCCATGGCCTCGGCGCTGCGCGGCGACACGCGCATCGCCGCGAGCTGGGTCGGCGACGGCACCACGGCCGAGGCCGATTTTCATCACGCACTGACGTTCGCGTCGGTGTATCGCGCGCCGGTGATCCTCAACGTCGTCAACAACCAGTGGGCGATTTCGAGCTTCGCCGGCATCGCCGGTGGCGAGCGCGCGACCTTCGCGGCGCGCGCCATCGGCTACGGCATGGCGGGCCTGCGCGTGGACGGCAACGATTTTCTGGCCGTGCATGCGGCCACGCAGTGGGCCGCCGAACGCGCGCGCGCCAATGCCGGCGCCACGCTGATCGAGCTCTACACCTATCGCGCCGCCGCGCATTCCACCAGCGACGATCCCTCGGCCTATCGGCCGCGCGAGGAGGCCGCGCAGTGGCCGCTGGGCGATCCCATCGAGCGGCTCAAGCGCCACCTGATCCGCTGCGAGGCCTGGAGCGAGAGCCGGCAGCAGGCCCTGCAGCAGGAGGTGGACGAGCAGGTGCGCGCGGCGCTGCGCCAGGCCGAAAGCCTGGGCGTGATCGGCGATACGCGCATCGAACGGGACAGCCTGTTCGACGACGTCTACAAGACGCTGCCGGCGCATCTGCAGGCGCAGCGCGAACAGCTGCGAAAAGAGGGCTGAGCATGCCGGTCATGAACATGATCCAGGCGATCAACTCGGCGCTCGACGTGATGCTGGAGCGCGACGACGACGTGGTGGTGTTCGGCGAGGACGTGGGCTATTTCGGCGGCGTGTTTCGCGCCACTGCGGGCCTGCAGCAGAAGTACGGTCGCATGCGCGTGTTCGACACGCCGATCGCCGAAGGCGGCATCGTCGCCACGGCCATCGGCATGGGCGCCTACGGCCTGCGGCCGGTCACCGAGATTCAGTTCGCCGACTACATCTACCCGGCTTTCGACCAGCTGGTGTCCGAGGCCGCGCGCCTGCGCTATCGCTCGGGCGGCGAGTTCTGGGCGCCGCTGACGGTGCGTGCGCCCTGCGGCGGCGGCATCTACGGCGGGCCCACGCACAGCCAGAGCCCGGAGAGCCTGTTCACGCACGTCTGCGGACTCAAGACGGTGATTCCGAGCACGCCCTACGACGCCAAGGGCCTGCTGATCGCCGCCATCGAGGACGACGACCCGGTGATCTTCTTCGAGCCCAAGCGCCTCTACAACGGGCCTTTCGACGGCCATCACGACCGGCCGGTGACGCCGTGGTCGAAGCATGCGGCCAGCGAAGTGCCCGATGGCCACTACGCGATTCCGCTCGGCAAGGCCGCCGTCGTGCGGCCCGGCAGCGAAGTCACCGTGCTGGCCTACGGCACCATGGTGCACGTCGCGCTGGCGGCCGTGCACGAATCGGGCGTGGATGCCGAGGTCATCGATCTGCGCACGCTGATGCCGCTGGACATCGACGGCATCGCGGCTTCGGTGGCCCGGACCGGCCGCTGCGTGATCGTGCACGAGGCCACGCGCACCAGCGGTTTCGGCGCCGAGCTGATGGCGGTGGTGCAGGAGCGTTGCTTCTGGAACCTGCAGGCGCCGATCGAGCGCGTCACCGGTTGGGACGTGCCGTATCCGCATGCGCTGGAGTGGGATTATTTTCCGGGCCCGGATCGCGTCGCCGCCGCGCTCAAGCGCGCGATGGAGACGAGCTGATGGGCCACTTCGTCTTCAAGCTGCCCGACATCGGCGAAGGCATCGCCGAATCCGAGATCGCGCAATGGCACGTCGCCGTCGGCGACACGGTGAGCGAGGACCAGCCGCTGGTCGACATGCTGACCGACAAGGCCGCGGTGGAGCTGCCGTCGCCCGTCAGCGGCCGCGTGCTGGCGCTGCACGGGCAGGTCGGCGACAGGATCGCCGTGGGCGCGCTGCTGGTGACCCTCGCGGTCGAGGGCGAGCCGGCCGAGGTGGCATCCGCCGCCGGCACCGGCATCGCCACCGCGCAGATCACGCTGGCCGCGCCCGTCGCTGCGGGCGGCGTCGAAGCGCTGGCGACGCTGCGCGGCGCGGCGACCGTGGCGGCGTCGCCGGCCACGCGCAAGCGGGCACGCGAATTGGGCGTGGACATCGCCGAGGTCGCCGCCAGCGGTCCTTCGGGCCGCGTGCTGCGCGAGGACGTGGAGCGTCACGCCGTGCCGGCATCGGCCCTGCACGCGTTGGAAAAGTCGGGTGCCACCGCGCAGCTCGCGGCCGAGGACGAAGGCGTCGATCAGGTGCGCATCATCGGCCTGCGTCGCAAGATCGCCGAAGGCATGCAACGCGCCGCGCAGCGCATTCCGCACTTCGCCTACATCGAAGAGATCGACGTCACCGAGCTCGAATCGCTGCGCCGCAAGCTCAACGAACGCTATCCCGATCGTGCCCGGCTCACGCTGCTGCCGCTGCTGATCCAGGCGCTGATCCGGACGGTGCCGGCGTTCCCGCAGATCAACGCCACCTTCGACGACGAGGCCGGCATCGTCACGCGCCATCGCGCGCTGCACGTCGGCATCGCCACGCAGATGCCCAGCGGCCTGGTGGTGCCCGTGGTGCGTCATGCGCAGCGCCTGGACCTGTGGGGTCGCGCGGGCGAGATCAAGCGCCTGGCCGACATCGCGCGTGCGGGCAAGGCCACGCGCCAGCAGCTCAGCGGCTCGACCATCACCATCACCAGCCTCGGCGCGCTGGGCGGCCTGGCGACGACGCCGGTCATCAATGCGCCTGAGGTCGCCATCATCGGCGTCAACAAGATGGTCGAGCGGCCCGTGGTGCGCGCCGGGCAGGTGGTGGTGCGCACGATGATGAACCTGTCGTCCTCGTTCGATCACCGCATCGTCGACGGGGTGGACGCCGCCGAGTTCATCCAGCGCATCAAGGCGCTGCTGGAGACGCCGGCGCTGCTGTTCGTGGACTAGTGCGTACCGCGCGTTTTTGCGCGCGGCTTTTTCTGTCCAGGCGCCGTCTCAGATCGCGGCGACGAAAAAAGCCGACCGGCGGCGCGATTCCGGCCCGTGTTTTGCGCTGATCGATCGCGGGCTGCCGCTCGGCGTCTATCGGGGGATGGAGCCGGGCGTCGCATGCTGCGATAGCGGTTCGGATGCGGTGTGAACGAGTGGGGGCCAGATGCGCGCGGTTTGGGGGGGCTTGATGTTGCTGCAAGCGGCAGCGGCCGGTGCCTGGGAATCCGACGAGGCCGTGCTGCTGTCAGCGTCGACCAGCTTCGGCGCCGGCGCCAGCGAGCCGATGCTGCGGCTCGAGGCCATGCATTACTCCGAGGAGTGGAACTATATGCTGCCGATCGCCGGCGTCGGCATCGACACGCGCCTGCGCGTGGAGCCCACGGTGCTGGGCTTTGGCCTGGCCTCGCAGTACGCGGTGCTGCAGAACCAGATCGAGCCCGACGATGCCCCGGTGGCGACCTGGCTGGTGTCCCGCAGCGCCATGCCGCCGTCGCCGCCCGAGCGCGACGCCATCTGCGAGGCGGCGCCCGAGGTGGAACTCAAGTCCGAAGTCGCGACGCTGGAAGACGCCGCGACGCCTTGAGCCTTCAGTTCGCCTGGCCGGCCTCGCGTGCTTCGCGGTGCAGGTCGAGCAGGTGATGGCCCAGAACCGTGCCGGCCTTCAGGTCCAGCACCAGCGCCATGAAGATGCTGGGGTCGTCGGTGTTGATCAGCACGTGCTGATACAGCCCGTCCGGATGCTCCCAGACGTAGGTGATGGTCACCTCGTCGCCGCAGTCGCGGCCTTCGAAATCCCCGGCCTCGATGTTCTCGAAATACGGCCAGAAATCCACCGGCGGCTCGGCGTCCAGCGCCAGGCGGCGCATGGGCGAGCGGGACGTGGCTTTGAATTCGGCTTTGCTGAGCTTCATGGACGGGCGCTGGCGGATCGCGAGGGGCGCTATGGTGCCGCAAGCGCGTGTCACTCGCAGCGCGAGCGGGCTACAGCCCCAGCTCGCTCAGCGAAGGGTGATCGTCGGGCCGCCGCCCCAGCGGCCAGTGATACAGCCGCTGCGCCGGCGTGATGGCGAGGTCGTTGATGCTGGCGTGGCGCGCGCGCATGAGGCCGTGCTCGTCGAATTCCCAGTTCTCGTTGCCGTAGCTGCGAAACCATTGTCCATCGGCGTCGTGCCACTCGTAGGCGAAGCGCACGGCGATGCGATCGCCCTGGCAGGCCCAGACCTCCTTGATCAGTCGGTAATCGAGTTCGCGCTGCCATTTGCGCACGAGAAAGGCGCGAATCTGCTCGCGGCCCACCGGAAACTCGTTGCGATTGCGCCAGCGCGAATCCTCGGTGTAGGCGCCCACCACCACGTCGGGATCGCGCGTGTTCCAGGCGTCCTCGGCCTTGCGCGCCTTGATGCGCGCGGCGTCGAGGTCGAAAGGCGGTAGCGGTGGGCGGCTCATGCGTGTTCTCCTGCTCCTGTGGTCGCGCGCCGAACTCTACGCCTGATCCGAGTCTCGTAGCCCGATGGCCTCGCTCAATCGCTTACGAAGGATTCTGCGAGGCAGCAGCCTGCGGCGCGCGATGCGCCGAGGCGCACCAGACGATGCCGACGAGCAGGCAGGCGATCGCGAGCATTTCGATCGGTGTCGGCAGGCGTTGCTCCCACACAAAGCTGTAGAGCAGCGCGAACAGGGTTTCGAACACGATCATCTGGCCCATCAGCGTGAGCGGCAGCAGCCGGCTGGCCTGGTTCCAGAACCGGTTGCCGATCACCGACGCGAACAGTGCGACGCCGGTGCTGATCGCCCAGAAGCGCAGCCACTCGTGGCCGTGGTGCGCGGTATCGGGCAGTGCCAGCACCACCGCGCCCAGCAGCAGTGCCAGTGCGCCGGTGACCACGCCGGTCAGCAGCGACCAGTCGTTCGAGGTGACGTGTTTCAGCTGCAGCAGATAGCGCGTGTTGTAGACGGCGTAGGCCGACCAGGACAGCAGCGCGCCGAACGCGCAGGCGATGCCCAGCAGGCGCCAGGCCGGCGCGACCGGCGAGGTTTCGCTGCGCAGGGCTTCATAGGCGATCAGGGCGACGCCGGCGCAGCAGAACAGCATCGGCAGGGCGAGCCGCGACACGCGCACGCTGCTGCCCTGGCGCAGCGCGACGACGGTGACCGCGACCGGCACCAGGCCGACGATCAGCGAAGCGGCCGCGCCACCCGCCAATTGAACCGCCCGGCCCAGCAGCAGGTAGTAGATGATGTTGCCGAGCAGGCTCAGCCCGACCAGGGCGCGGACGTCGCGGCGGTCGAGCCGGGGCAGCGAATTCCAGCGCGGCGCCAGCAGCAACAGCGAGATCAGGCCGTAGACCAGATAGCGCGCAACCGACAGCTGCGCCGACGAAAAGCCCGACAGCAGCTGGGGTGCCAGAAAGACGAAGCCCCATAGCGCGCCGGCCATGGCGCCGTTGCCGATTCCCAGCAGCATGTCACGGTTGCGGCGCATCGATCACCTGTTCGTCATGGCGCGGGCGGCCGCATCGCCACGGTCCGCGGCGCGGATTCTATGCGGGCGCTAATGCGCCGTCCCGATCTGTCGTCGCGGTGGTCGATATAGTGGTGGCGAACCGTCTTTCACCGCAGGCCCACAGGAGTTCGCTTTGCCCCGTCTTCAGCTGGATTTGCCCGAGCGCTTCGCCTACGCCACCGAGGTCGTCGTCTACGTCGGCCATATCAACGTCGGCGGTCACGTCGACAATGCGCTGATGCTGAGCCTGGTCGCCGAGGCGCGCACGCGCTACTTCGCCGCGCTGGGCTATGCCGAGAATGCGGTCGAGGGACTGGCGACGACGATCACCGACGTGCTGTGGCTGTACAAGGCCGAAGCCTTCCATGGCGACGTGCTGCGCGTCGAGATGATCGCCAGTGACTACAACAAGTACGGCTTCGATCTGCTGTACCGCATGACGCGCCAGTCCGACGGCCGCGAGATCGGTCGCGGCAAGCATGGCCTGGTGTTCATCGACCTGCAGCAGCGCAAGGTGGCGCCTCTGCCGCCGGTGTTTCGCGCCAGGGCCGACGCGCTCGGCGCCTGATTCACGGCGCGGCGGTCTGCTGCGCGATCGATCGCATCGAGCCGTGCCGGGCCGTTCGGCGTGAGGTCATGCGCGCAGCAGGCCGCTGAATGGTGATGCCATGTTCGCTCCCATTGCGTCGGCCTCGAAGGCGAGGCCGCCCGTCACGCTATGAACGGACGAGCCGGCGAAATGGGGTCGATGCCGCCGCGAATCAGCCGCTGCGCACGCGCTGCACGGCGTCGAGCCAACCGGCGTAGAGCTTTTCGACCGATGCGGACGAGCGCTTGGGCTCGAACTGCGCTTCGGACTTCCACAGCGCGGCGATTTCATCGAGCGAGCCGTAGACGCCGGCGCCGAGGCCGGCCAGAAAGGCCGCGCCCAGCGCGGTGGTTTCGACGGTCTGAGGGCGCACCACGTCGATCTGCAGGATGTCGGCCAGGAACTGCGTGAGCCAGTCGTTGACGACCATGCCGCCGTCGACGCGCAGTTCGGTGGGCGCGCAGGCGTCGCCGGCCATCGCCAGCATCAGGTCGCGCGTCTGGTAGCAGGTGGATTCCAACGCCGCGCGCACGATGTGCGCGATGCCCGAATCGCGCGTGAGGCCGAAGATGGCGCCGCGCGCCTCGGGGTCCCAGTACGGCGCGCCGAGGCCCGTGAATGCGGGCACCAGGTAGACGCCGTCGGTGTCCTCGATGGATCGCGCCAGCGCCTCGGTTTCGCCGGCCGCCTTGACCAGCCGGATCGCGTCGCGCAGCCATTGCACGGCGGCACCGGCGACGAAGATCGCGCCTTCGAGCGCATAGGTGGTTTCGCCGTTCAGGCGATACGCCACCGTCGATAGCAGGCGGTTTTTGGAGCGCGTGAATTCGCCTCCGGTGTTGAGCACCATGAAGCAGCCGGTGCCGTAGGTGCTCTTGATCATGCCGGGCGTAAAGCAGGCCTGGCCCACGGTCGCCGCCTGCTGGTCGCCGGCGATGCCGCGGATCGGTATGGCTGCGCCGAACAGTTCGGCCTGCGTGCTGCCGTAGTCGTCGGCGCTGTCGAGCACTTCGGGCAGCAGGCTTCTGGGCACGCGAAAGAACTCGAGCAGCTCGTCGTCCCATTGCTGGCGGCGGATGTCGAACAGCGCGGTGCGCGAGGCGTTGGTGGCGTCGGTGACGTGCCGCTGGCCGCCGAGCAGATTCCACAGCAGCCAGCAGTCGATGGTGCCGAAGGCCAGTTCGCCGCGCTGCGCGGCCTCGCGTGCGCCGCTGACGTGGTCGAGCAGCCAGGCGATCTTGGTGGCCGAGAAGTAGGGGTCGACGATGAGCCCGGTCTTTTCGTTGAGCCAGTCGGAGCTCGCGGCATGCTGGCGGCAGAATTCGGCCGTGCGACGGTCCTGCCAGACGATGGCCGGCGCGATCGGCTTGCCGGTCCCGCGATCCCAGATCACCGTGGTCTCGCGCTGGTTGGTGATGCCCAGCGCGGCGATGGCACCGGCCGCCAGGCCGGCGTCCTTCAGGGCGCCGCGCACGCAGGCGACGGTGTCGGTCCAGATACGTTCGGCGTCGTGCTCGACCCAGCCGGGCTTGGGGAAGGACTGCGGCAGCTCCACGCTGTGCGTGCCGCGCTTGCCGCCCAGGCGGTCGAACACGATGGCCCGCGTGCTCGTGGTGCCCTGGTCGATGGCCAGCAGATGGGCGTCCTTCATGGCTCCTCCATTCTCGTTATGTGAACAGTTTGCCTCGACGCCGGCGGCGGAGCATGGAACACTCGGCCCGCGAGGAGCGAAGTCAAACCAATCGAATCCTGCGGCCAGCGGACTGAACGCGAGCCAGCGGGATCAAAAAAAGCGACACCCGACCGATGAAATCGATCGAATTACAGCTGCCCGTCACCCGTAACCAGGTGGCGTTCACGCGAGGCTGGACACCCGAGGAGCGTCCCGTCATCGGCGCCGTGCAGATCGTGCACGGCATGGCCGAGCACGGCGGACGCTATGCCCACGTGGCGCGGGCACTGACCGCGGCCGGCTTCGCCGTCTATGTGCAGGACCTGCCGGGGCATGGCCGCACCGCGCGGGCGCGCGACGAACTGGGCCAGTTTCCCGAGGGCGCCGGCTGGCGCCTGGCCCTGCAGTCGGTGCGCTGCCTGCAGCGCGAGCTGGGCGACTGGCACCCCGACGTGCCGCTGTTCCTGTACGGGCACAGCATGGGTTCGTTCCTGCTGCAGGACTATCTGGGCCGGCATGCGCACGACTTGGCCGGCGCGGTGATCTCGGCCAGCACCGCCGACGTCGGCCCCACGCGCGCGCTGGGCCTGATGATCCTCAAGCTGGAATCGCTGCGCGTGGGCCTGGACGAGCCCAGCGCGATCGCCGATCTGCTGACTTTCCGCAGCTACAACCGGCGCTTCAAGCCCAATCGCACGCCCTTCGACTGGCTGTCGACCGACGCCGCCGAAGTCGACCGCTACGTGGCCGATCCGCATTGCGGCTTCCGCTGCTCCACGGGACTGTGGATCGAGCTGCTCGACGCCATCGGCCGTCTCGACGACCGCCGTGCCGCGCGCGTGCCCGACAAGCTACCGCTGCTGCTCACGGCGGGCGAGGACGACCCGGTCTGCGCGGGCGCCAAGGGACCGCGCCTGCTGGCCCAGCGCTATCGCGACGCGGGCCTGCGCGACGTCACCGTCAGGACCTACGCCGGCGCGCGCCACGAACTGCTCAACGATCATTGCCGCGAGCAGGCGCTGCGCGATCTGGTCGACTGGCTCGCGCAGCGCGCGACCCAGGCGGCGCAGCGTGAGGCCTGAGCGGGCCTGGCCGCGGGCGTGACCACCGCCGGGAAGTGAGCGCCCACGCTGCGGTCTGCGCGACTGCGCCGCGCCTCGTGCGCTCAGGCCGCGATCAGCTCGCGCGCCTTGCGCGTCGCCTCGATGGTCGCCGCGCAGGCTCGCGCGGCTTCGGCGCCCTTGATCAGGACATGCTCGGCGAAATAGCGGCGATGCTCGTCGTGCTCCTGGAAGTGATGCGGCGTCTGCAGTGGTAGCTCGCAGGCTCCGGGTACTTCGGACTGTTGTCGGGCGCCCTCGGGCTCGTGCGCGACGTCGCGCCATCACCGCCGGTGGGGCAATTCACCCCGCAATTCACCCCGCCCCGAGATCGCGACGGGGGGCGTCGCGGGCGGCGCGCCTGCGCGCTGGCGCCGACCGCCGCAAGCCCAAGCCGGCGAACGGCGCCAGCGGCATATAATCGCGACCCTTTCAGGTTCCGTTAGATTTCGTCCGCTTCGGCGCGTGTCCGCCGCCGACCAACAGGGAAGTCCGCCTTGAGCCAGCACGCTTTTCCGTCGACCCGTCCGCGCCGTCTGCGCCGCGCCGAATTCATCCGCTCGATGGTGCGCGAGACCTCGCTGCATCCCTCGCAGCTGATCCAGCCGCTGTTCGTCGCCGAAGGCGCGCAGAAGGGCGCGGTGGCGTCGATGCCGGGCGTGATCCGTCGCGACATTCCCGAACTCGTCGCCGAGTGCCGTGAACTGTCGGCGCTGGGCATCGGCTGCGTGGCGCTGTTTCCGGTGCTGGCGCCCGAACTCAAGACCGAAGACGGCGAGCAGGCACTGAACCCCGACGGCCTGGTGGTGCGTACCATCAAGGCGGTGAAGCAGGCCTGCCCGGAACTCGGTGTGATGGTGGACATCGCGCTCGATCCCTATACCAGCCACGGCCACGACGGCCTGCTCGATGCGAGCGGCTACGTCACCAACGATCTCACGCTCGAAGTGCTGCGCAAGCAGGCGCTGCTGTATGCGCGCGCGGGCGCCGACATCGTGTCGCCGTCCGACATGATGGACGGCCGCGTCGGCCAGATTCGCGAAGTGCTGGAGCGCGACAGCCAGCACAACACGGTGATCCTCTCGTATGCGGCCAAGTACGCATCGGCTTTCTACGGGCCGTTCCGCGATGCCGTCGGCAGCGCGGCCAATCTGGGCCGTGGCGACAAGAAGACCTACCAGATGGATCCGGCCAACACCGACGAGGCGCTGCGCGAGGTCGAGCTCGACCTGGCCGAAGGCGCCGACATCATCATGGTCAAGCCCGGCATGCCGTACCTGGACATCATCCGCCGCGTGAAGGATCGCTTTCAGGTGCCGGTAGCCGCGTACCAGGTGAGCGGCGAATACGCGATGCTGCGCGCCGCCATCGGCAACGGCTGGCTCGACGAGAAGAAGGCCCTGCTCGAAGCGCTGCTGTGCTTTCGCCGCGCCGGCGCCGACATCGTGCTGACGTATTACGCCAGGCAGGCCGCGCAATGGCTGTCGGAGTGAGTGCTCCGGCACGTTGATTGTTTCGTATTTCCTTCGTCACCACCGCCCTTCCAGACTCCATGAGCGCCGCCCGCTTCGCTGTCATCGGCCAGCCCGTCTCGCATTCCAAGTCGCCGCGCATCCACGCCGCCTTCGCGCGTGAGTGCGGCGTCGATATCGAATACACCGCGATCGAGGTGGCCCCCAAGGAGCTCGCGAACCAGCTCGCCACGCTGCACGCCGACGGCTATGTCGGGCTCAACGTGACGCTGCCGCACAAGGCCGCCGCGGTGGCGCTGTGCGCAGGCGTCAGCGAGCGCGCGCAACTGGCCGGCGCGGTCAATTGCCTGATCCGCAGCGACGACGGCTGGCGCGGCGACAACACCGATGGCGAAGGCCTGCTGCGCGATCTGTCGCGCCTGGGCCTGGTGGTTGCCGGTGCGCGGGTGCTCGTGCTCGGCGCCGGTGGCGCGGCGCGCGGCATCGTCGGCCCGCTGCTGGCTGCGGCGCCGGCCAGTCTCACGGTGTCGGGTCGCAACCCCTGGAAGCCCGAAGAACTCGCCGAGCAGTTCAAGCCCGTGGGCACGGTGATTCCGCGCACGCATCTGGCGCTCAAGGGCGATGCCTACGATCTGATCATCAACGCCACGTCGGCCGGCCACGATGGCGGCGTGCCGCGCCTGCCGCCGGGTCTGCTCGCCGCTGGCGGCGCCTGCTACGACCTGAGCTATGGCGCGGCTTTCGAGCCCTTTGCAGCCTGGGCGCGCGCGCAGGGCGCGAGCGTGGTGGCCGATGGCCTCGGCATGCTTGTGGAACAGGCCGCCGCCTCGTTCACGCTGTGGCTGGGCCCTGCGCCCGACGCCGAGGCCGTGCTCGCCACGCTGCGCGCCGGCTGAGCGACGCCGGACTTCGCGTCCGGCGGCTTTCGCGATCCCCGTTGGTTCGCCCGCGCTGCCTGGCGCGGGGTTTCGCCGTGTCCGGCCGGCCGTGCTTCAAGCTGCGTTCATGGACTTGGGGATAAGTGCTCGGAATCAGCGCTAACTAGTTAATTCGGCAGCAAGAAATATGGCCGAAAAGTTCAGCGGCGAGTCATTGCGCGAGCGCAATCTACACACCAGAAGAACGCCGTGAGCCTTGCGCCTGCGGCGCTGACATCAACGACGACACGTTACGTTTTAGGAGGCTGCCATGCTGAGTTACGCCGTTATCTTTCTGATCATCGCGCTGGTCGCCGGCGCCCTGGGTTTCTTCGGCGTCGCCGGCACGGCCGCCTGGATCGCCAAGGTCCTGTTCCTCGTGTTCCTGGTGCTGTTCGTGGTCTCGCTGATCACGGGCCGCCGCTCGGTTCCCTGATCGCGACTCGGTCTAAACGATTCGCCGGGCGGCCGCGCGCCGCCCGAGCCAACCACACGCTTTCTTCAACTCTGGAGGTTTACGAACATGGATAAGTTCATCACCGAATCGAGCCTGCTCAAACGCGCCGCTCTGAACCGCAAGTCGCTGCTGGCGCTGGGCATCGCCGCCGCCATGGGCCTGACGGCCTGTAACCGTCCCGATGGCCAGATGTCCGATTCGGCCGCCGCCGATGCGCCCAAGGAAAGCGCCTCGCTGGGCGCGGCCATCGACGACACCGCCATCACGGCCAAGGTCAAGCAGCGCCTGGGTTCGGATTCGCGCACCGACAAGGCCGACATCGCCGTCGAAACCAACAACGGCGTGGTCACGCTGACCGGGTCGGCGCCGAGCGCCGACGCCAAGAGCGCGGCCGAGGAACTGGCCCGCAACGTCGCCGAAGTGCAGGGCATCGACAACCAGATCGCCGCGCCCTCCGCGCTCGACGATATGAGCGCGCGCGCCGAGAAGGCCGCCGACAGTGCCGGCGCCGCAGTGACCGATTCGATGATCACGACCAAGGTCAAGGCCAGCTTCGCGGCCGACGAGGAGGTCAAGGCCACCGCGATCAAGGTCGAGACCGACGAAGGCGTGGTCACGCTCCAGGGCCAGGTGGCTTCGGATGCGGCGCGCGATCGTGCCGTGTCGCTGGCCAAGTCGATCGACGGCGTGAAGAGCGTCCACGACGATGCGCTGCAGGTGGCTTCGGCGACCTGAGCCGTTCGAGAGAGCGAAGCCCTCTTCCCCAATCGATTTTCCAATCAACCGCGATGTCGAGCGACCGCACCTGGATGACCCAGGTCGGCGCCAAATCTCAGGACTGAAGGAGAACACTCATGGATAAGCATGTGATCGAAGGCAAGGCCAAGCAGGCGATGGGCGCAGCCAAGCAGAAGGTCGGTGAAATCACCGGCAATGACGAACTGCGAGTCAAGGGCGCCGCCCAGCGCGCCGAGGGCAAGGTGCAGGAGGGCGTCGGCAAGACCAAGGACGCCGTGCGCGAAGGCGTGCGCAAGCTCAAGCACTAAGCCGTCGGTACCCGAAGGCCGCATCGCGAGGGATCGCGATGCGGCCTTTTGTTGTCCGATCCTGGCGCGGCGCGCGAGCGGATGCAGGTGCGCGCCGGGTCCGCGCCGCGTTGAAAGCATCGGGATGAAGTGGTATTCAGCTTGCCAGCGAGGGCAGGCGACGGCGGATGGCGGCCTGTCCGATGTCGATGGAAGCCGCGCGGTCGGGAGCGATTCGATGGTCTACGGGAACTACATCCGGTGCTGCGCGATGAGTCTGGCGCTGATCTGCGCCACGGCGATGGCGCAGGACGATGCGCCGATCCAGGGCATCGAGGCCAGCGCGCCGCGCGTCGAAGTGGTCAAGGACACGACCCCGTTCGCGATGAGCGAAGAAGACCTCGCTATCACGCGCGAGGTCATCGCCGTGCTCGAGGCCGATCCGCTGCTGCGCGGCAATATCCGGGTCTGTGCGCTCAATGGCGTGGTGATGCTGGCCGGGCAGGTCAAGAGCGTGCCGATGATCTATCGCGCGGTGGAACTGTCGCGCAAGGTCGCCAAGGTGCGCCAGGTCGAAACCAACGAGCTCTGGCGCGGATAGTCGCAGCCCCGAGTTTTGGCGTTGCCATTCGCACTGCCCGGTTCGCCGGGCAGTTTCGTCAGAGCCGGCGGTGATCGCCGCGTCGTCGCCGCCTGTTACCTCGCGATCGACGGCAGATTCGTCTTATCGGGTTACCATTGGCGCAGATGAGAGGCCGCCGATCTGTTCTGTGCAGCATTCCCTTTCTGCTCATGGCGGCCAGCGCCCAGGCCGAGGTGCGCGTGCTCGTCGAGGGTTTGCAGGGCGAGGACGAGCGCAACAACGTCGAGACGCGGCTGACCATCCGCCAGCAGCGCGAGCGCAAGGATCTCGATGACGCGCTGATCGAGCGCCTGCATGCGCAGGCCGAGTCCGACATCAAGACCGCGCTGCAGCCCTATGGCTACTACAGTCCGGTGATCACCTCGGAGCTGCGCCACGAGGGCAAAGACTGGATCGCGCGCTACGGCATCGACGCCGGTCCGGCTACGCGCGTCAGCGAGATCGACATCAAGCTGATCGGCGAGGGCGAGAAGAACGAGGGCTTCGCGCAGGCGCTGCGCCGTGTCGAACGCCGGCTCAAGGTGGACGAGCGGCTCAAGCACGCCGACTACGAAGACGCCAAGACCCAGCTCGCCGACACCGCCTACGCCAACGGTTTTCTCGACGCGCACTGGCAGAAGAGCGAGCTGCGCGTGAACCCCGACGCACGCCAGGCGCAGCTGATCCTGCACCTGGAGACCGGGCCGCGCTATCGCCTGGGCAAGATCACGCTGGAGCAGGAGGAGCTCGCGCCCGATTTCATCGAGCGCTACATCGTGCTGCACGAAGGCGACGACTTCGATCCGCAGAAGCTGCTCGATCAGCAGTTCGCGCTCGGTGACCTGGGCTATTTCCAGTCGGTGGAAATCGAGCCGCGCCGCGCCGAGGCCGACGCCGAGCATCGCGTGCCGCTGACCATCCGCACCACGCCGCGCAAGAACCATCGCTACGAGGCCGGTATCGGCTACGGCACCGATACCGGCGCGCGCCTGTCGCTGGGCACCGAGTGGCGGCGCATCAATCGCTGGGGCCATAACCTCGATGCCGACGCACGGCTGTCGGAGATCAAGAACAGCCTGGGCGCCAACTACCGCATTCCGCTGGGCTCCGAGCCCAACGAAAACGTGACGCTGTCGGCCACCAGCGAGGACCAGAAGCTGCCCGACGGTGACAGCTCCAAGTACACGCTGGGCGTGAGTCTCAACCGCAGTCCGGGCGACTGGCAGCGACGGCTCTACGTGGAATTCATCCACGAAGAATCGGAGCTCGGCAGCCAGACCACGACGGCCGACCTGCTGACGCCGGGTGTGTCGTTCACGCGCACCGACATCGACGATCCGATCAACGCGCGCCAGGGCTGGTATCTGTTCACCGACGTGCACGGCGCGCAGCAGAACCTGCTCGCCAACACGAGTTTCATCCGCACCTATGCGCTGCTGCGCGGCGTGTACTCCTTCGACTGGCGCACGCGCGTGCTGGGCCGCGTCGAACTGGGTGCCAACTTCCACGACGATTTCTCGGAGCTGCCGGCTTCGCAGCGCTTCTTCGCCGGTGGCGACCAGAGCGTGCGCGGCTACGACTACCAGACCATCGGCACGCGCGACGACGACGGCGACGTCATCGGTGGCCAGTACCTGACCACATTCAGCGTCGAGCTGGAGCGCCGCATCAAGGGCCCCTGGGGTGCGGCCGTATTCCTCGACGGCGGCGGCGCCGACGAGACTTTCATACCCGAGCTGTTCTACGGCGCCGGCGTGGGTGCGCGCTACCGCGCGCCCGTGGGCACTTTCAGCGTCGATGTGGCGCATCCGCTCAGCGGTGATGGCGGCGAGCAGCTCTGGGGCCTGCGCCTGCACATCGGCGTGAGGGTGGGCCTGTGAGAATCGCGCTGCGACTCGTGACCTGGGCGGCGGCCGTGGTGCTGGCGCTGATGATCGTGGTGCCGGCCACGGTGTTCTGGCTGCTGGCCAGCGAGTCGGGCAACGGCGTGCTGCTGTCGCAGCTGCCGGGATTGCTCGGTGCCTCGATCAGCATCGAGGGGCGCCAGGGTTCTCTGACGGGTCCGCTGGAATGGCGCGGCCTGGTCTACGAGGACGCCAGCGTGCGCGTGGAACTGCGCCGCCTGAGCCTGGACTGGCAGCCGCTACGCCTGGCCGAGCGGCGCGTGCAGGTCGAAGGGCTGACCGTCGAAGGCCTGCTGGTGCGGCTCAAGGACAAGCCCGACGAAGCCGACAAGCCGCCCTCGGGCAAGCCGCCGCTGTCGAGCCTGCCGGTCAACATCGACGTGCGCCGCCTGAGCCTGTCCGACTTCCAGCTGTGGACGGTCGGCGCCGACGCGCCCATCGTGGTGCCACGCGCCGAACTGGTGGCGAGCTGGATTGGCCGCGACGTGCGCATCGAGCGCCTGGAGGCCGAATACGCGCCGATCGGCCTGGCCCGCCTGAGCGGCGAGGCGCAGCTCGGCGACGAGGGCGTGAAGCTCGAAAAACTCGTGGTCACCGCGCCGGCCGCGATCGAGGCCAGCGGCTTCGTGGCCTATGAGGCGGCCAGCGATCTGGTGCTGAGCTGGCGCGATCTGCGCTGGCCGCTGGAGTCGGTCGATCCGCAGGCGCCGCCGCTGGTCACCAGCGCCCAGGGTCGCGCCACGCTCAAGGGGCCGTGGCGCGACCTGCAGTTCACGCTCGACAGCGCGCTGGGCGCCAAGGCCCACGTCGAGGCCGAAGGCCATTACGACGGCGAACTCGACGCGCGGCTGTCCTGGACCGACCTGGGCTGGCCGCTCACCGAGGCCGAGCCGCCGTATCGCAGCGCACGCGGCAAGCTCGCCGTGCAGGGCAAGCCCGAGCGCTATCGCTTCGACCTCGATGCCGCGCTGCTCGCGCAGCAGCAGTCCGGCGTGGTGCAGGCGCAGGGTTCGGGCACGCCGCAGTCGGTCGACCTCACGCTGCTGAAGCTGACGGCCGGCAAGGCGCAGATCAGCGCCGCCGGTCCGCTGGCCTGGGCGCCGAAGCCGGCCGGTGCGCTCAAGGGGCAGATCAGCCATCTGGATCCGGGCGTGTTCGTGCCGGGCTGGCCCGGCGACATCAACGGCGAGTTCGACGTCACCGGCGACCCCGCCGAAGGCCAGCTGCCGGCGCTGCGCTTCACGCTCGCGCTCAAGGACTCCAGGCTGCGCGGCTACCCGCTCAAGCTCGACGGCAGCGGTGCCTTCGTCGACCAGGTGCTGCAGATCGACAAGCTGCTGCTGCAGAGCGGCGGTAGCCAGCTGAGCCTGTCGGGCCGCGCCACCGAGCCCTATGCGCTCAAGGCCCAGCTCGTGAGCCTCAAGATGCAGGAGCTGGCGCCCGGGCTGGCCGGTAGCGGCCAGGTCACGGCGAGCTTCGACGGCAAGCTCGCGCAGCCGCATCTGGTGATCGATGCCGATCTGGCGCGCGCGGCCTGGCAGAGCTACGCGGTGACTTCGGCACAGCTGCGCGCCGACCTGGACTGGAACGGGCCGCTGATGCTGGACCTGGAGACCACGGGTATTTCGGCGGGCACCCTCGTCGACAAGCTCACGCTCAAGGGCAGCGGCACGCGCGGCCAGCATCAGCTGGCGCTGAACGCGGTGAGCCGCCAGGGCGAAGTCGCGATCGAGCTGGCCGGTGCCTACGACGACAAGGGCCAGAGCTGGCAGGGTCAGCTCGCGCAGGCGCGACTGGCGCCCGCCAGGCTCACACCCTGGGTGCTGCAGGCGCCCGCGGCGCTGCGGCTGTCGGCGAAGCAGAACGAAATCGAACAGGCCTGCTTCGGCAGCGAGCCCGGGCGCGTCTGCCTGCAGGGCAGGCAAGCCGCTGACGTCAGCAGCGCGCAGGTGCAGATCGAGCAGCTGGCTTTCGCCTACTTTGGCGCGCTGCTGCCGCAGGAGCTCAAGGTCGAGGGTTCGCTGAGCGGCAGCGCGGCGGTGGAGATCGGCGGCGGCAAACTGCGCAAGGCGCAGGTGGATCTCAACACCACGGCCGGTTCGCTGGCGTTCGGCGAGCGCAAGTTCGGTTTTCTGCCGGCGCGGCTGTCGGCCACCGATGGCGCCGAGGGCCAGATCGAGCTGCGCCTGCCGCTGGACGTCGGCGGCATCGAGGCCGACGCCCGGCTGGCGCCCGGCGATGTGGTGGCCGACCGAACGCTGTCG
>JALRLM010000454.1 GCA_023254435.1 Hydrocarboniphaga sp. | reverse complement strand
CGAGGAGGAACAGGGCAACCTCTGGCACTTCCGCTATCCGCTGGCGGATGGCTCCGGCCATCTGGTGGTGGCCACCACACGGCCGGAAACCATGCTCGGCGACACTGCCGTGGCCGTGCATCCCGAGGACGAGCGCTATGCCGCGCTGATCGGCAAGCACATTCGCCTGCCGATCGTGAATCGCGAAATTCCGATCGTGGCCGACGACTACGTGGACCGCGAGTTCGGCACCGGCTGCGTCAAGATCACGCCCGCGCACGACTTCAACGACTACGCGCTCGGCGCCCGGCATCACCTGCCGATGATCAATGTGCTGACGCCCGACGCGAAGATTCGCGAGTTCGCGGAATTCCATCTGCGCGGCGTGCACAAGACCGACGATGCGCAGTTCGCCGAACAGCTCTCGCGCCTGCCCTACGCGGGCCTGGATCGCTTCGACGCACGCAAGAAGATCGTCGCGGAGTTCGAGTCGCTGGGCCTGCTCGAGAAGATCGACGACCACAAGCTCAAGGTGCCGCGCGGTGACCGCAGCGGCGCCGTGGTGGAGCCCTTCCTGACCGATCAGTGGTTCGTCGACCTCACGCGCAAGACGCAGCCCGACGGTCGTCCCGGCGGCTACACGGCCATCACCCAGCCGGCGCTCGAAGCCTTCACGAGCGGCAAGATCAAGTTCGTGCCCGAGAACTGGATCAACACCTACAACCAGTGGCTCAACAACATCCAGGACTGGTGCATCAGCCGCCAGCTCTGGTGGGGCCATCGCATTCCGGCCTGGTACGACGCCGACGGCAAGGTGTACGTCGCGCGCAGCGCCTTCGACGCCTTCAACCTCTCGATGGGCGCCCAGGGCGAGTTCGCCCTGCTGTCGCTGCTGAAGGTCGCCAGCGACGACAGCACCGACGTCATCAACGACAAGCTGCGCGAGAGCGGCAACGAGCGCTTCTGCCTCAAGCAGGACGAAGACGTCTTCGACACCTGGTTCTCGTCAGACATCTGGCCGATGGCGACGCTGGATTGGCCGACCAAGAACGCGGCGCTGTCCAAGTTCTATCCGAGCAGCGTGCTCGTCACCGGCTTCGACATCATCTTCTTCTGGGTCGCCCGCATGGTGATGATGGGCCAGTACTTCATGAAGGACGTTCCCTTCAGAGAGGTCTACATCACCGGCCTGGTGCGCGACCCCGAAGGCAACAAGATGTCGAAGTCCAAGGGCAACGTACTCGATCCGCTCGACGTCATCGACGGCATCGCGCTCGACGATCTGGTGAAGAAACGCACGACCGGCCTCATGAAACCCGAGACCGCGCCGAAGATCGAGGCCAAGACGCGCAAGGATTATCCCAAGGGCATCGAAGCGGTCGGCGTCGACGCGCTGCGCTTCACGTTCGCCGCGCTGGCCACGCAGGGTCGCGACGTGCGTTTCGACGCCGCGCGTGCGGCCGGCTACCGCAACTTCTGCAACAAGATCTGGAACGCGGCGCGCTACGTGCTGATGAACTGCGCGGAACAGGACACCGGCGTCGATGCATCGCTGCCGGTGGAGCTGTCGACCGCCGATCGCTGGATCATCTCGCGCATGCAGAAGGTCGAGGCCGAGGCCGCCGAGCACTTCCGCAATTATCGTTTCGACCTGCTGTCCACCGCGCTGTACCAGTTCGTCTGGAACGAGTACTGCGACTGGTATCTGGAGCTGTCCAAGCCCGCGCTGCAGAGCGACAACGAAGCCGCCAAGCGCGGCACGCGCCGCACGCTCGTGCGCGTCCTCGAAGCCTGGCTGCGCCTGCTGCATCCGCTGATGCCCTTCATCACCGAGGAAGTCTGGCAGCAGGTCAAGACGCTGGCCGGCGTCGACGGCGACACCATCATGACCCGGCCCTACCCGCAGGCCGAGGCACACAAGATCGATGAGGCCGCCGAAGCCGACATCGAATGGCTCAAGGCCTTCATTCTCGGCGTGCGCCAGATTCGTGGCGAAATGGACATCTCGCCGGCCAAGATCCTGCCGCTGCTGATCCAGAACGCCAGCGAGTCCGACGCCGATCGCCTGTCGCGACTGGCAGCGAGCATCGAGTTCCTCGCTCGCGTCGAAACCCCGCGCGTGCTCGCCAACGAAGAAGCGCCGCAGTGCGCCACGGCCCTGCTCGGCACCATGAAGCTGCTCGTGCCGATGGCCGGTCTCATCGACAAGGACGCCGAAATGGCGCGCCTGGACAAGCGCATCGCCCAGCTCGAAAGCGATGTGGTGAAGGTGCAGGCGCGCGTCGACAACCCCAACTTCGGCAAGGCGCCCGAAGCCGTGCAGCAGCAGGCGCGGGACCTGCTCGCCAAGCAGCAGCAGGACCTGGTCGCGCTGCGCG
The DNA here is from genome assembly GCA_023254435.1 of Hydrocarboniphaga sp. Lineage (GTDB taxonomy): Bacteria > Pseudomonadota > Gammaproteobacteria > Nevskiales > Nevskiaceae > Hydrocarboniphaga. The sequence continues at coordinate 2,659 of JALRLM010000454.1, read as the reverse complement.
ATCAGCGCGGCCGCATCGCGGCGCTCTGAGGACCGTCGCCCATGCCGCTGCTCCTGATGCTGGGTTTCATCGCGCTCGAGGCCTGGATCGTCACACAGGCCGTCCACCGCTTCGGCGGCGGCTGGGTGCTGGCCGCCCTGCTCGCGACCGCGGTGGGCGGCGTGCTGCTGATCCAGCGCCAGGGTCTGCGCACGATCCGCGAGGTGCAGATGTCCACCGCGCGCGGCGAACTGCCGACCGTGGCCCTGCTCGAAGGCATGGTGGCGCTGATGGCGGGCCTGCTGCTGATCGTGCCGGGATTCGTCTCCGACCTCATCGGCCTGTCGCTGCTGCTCGTGGGCCTGCGCAAGCGGCTCGCGACGCGCATCGGCGACGGCATGGCCAAGGCACGGCCCGATCTCAAGCAGCCGGTGACGCTCGAAGGCGAGTATCAGCGCCGCAAGTAGCGGCGGGATGTCCCGAGTCCGAATCCAGGTCCGATGCGTTCAGACCGCAACGGCCGCGACCTCGCCGAAGGCTTCACTCACGGCCTGATTGCGGCCCGCGCGCTTGGCGCGGTACAGCAGCTCGTCGGCGCGCTTGAGGATCGCCAGTGGATCGGTGTCCGCCCGGGGCACCAGCCAGGTCACGCCGGCGCTGGCCGTGATGCGCACGCGCTGGCGCGAACCGGGATCGAACAGCTCGAGCTGGCGGATCGAGTGCAGCACCTGCTCGGCCATGTCGCCGATGCTGGCGACCTCGACGTCGTACCACAGCACCAGAATCTCCTCGCCGCCGAAGCGCACGCGCAGGTCCATGGGCCGTCGCGCCACCTGCTCGATGATGCAGGCGCCGACCGAACGCAGCACCTCGTCTCCGAACAGATGGCCGTAGCCGTCGTTGATCTGCTTGAAGTGATCGACGTCGATCAGCATCAGGCCGACGCAGCGCATGTCGCGCCGGGCCTGCGCGATGCGGCTGGCATAGACCTGATTGAACTCCGCACGCGTCGACAGGCCGGTCAGCGGATCGGTGCCCGCGAGCGCCGCTGCGCGGCGCGCCGCCACCCAGGCCACGCGCGCGATGTATTCGTGCAGGTACACGCCCATGACCGCAATGACCGTCATCAAGGCCATTAGCTGCAGGCGCATCCAGGTTCGCGAGCCGTCATCGGTGGCGTGGAGTTCGCCCAGCAGCACCAGCACGAAGCAAACGACGGCACCGACGACAATGCGGCGCCAGCTGAAGGCGCCGAAGAACGCGATGGACACCACCGTGCAGCCGACCAGCCCGATCGGGAAGTCGATGGCGCCGCGCAACGACAGATAGTGCAGGCCCACGGAGCCGAGTGCGGACACCACCACCGCGATCACCTGCAGCACCTGCGTCAGCCCGATCCGCCGCGGCCACAGCGTGGCCGCGGCGGTGCCCAGCAGCAGCGCGGCCAGCGCCAGGCCGAACAGGCGCAAGGGCAGCACCATCGACGCAGCAGGCGCGAACACCGGCATGAATCCCGGTCCGAGTGCCAGGAACAGCGCCAGCATCACGAACAGCACCGCGCGCGAAACGCGATAGCGCTTGCGCTGCGTCTCGCGGTAATCGAGCTCGAACAAAGGCGAGAACGGCCGGCCGTAATCGTGCCGGGTGCGAATCGATTCGAGCTCGGAGAGTTCGCTCATCGAGGCGGCGCGGCGCCCGATCGGGTGCGGCTGTCCCTGTCGTCGGATCGTCGCAGCGCGGAGTGCATCACGACTCGACTAGGGCCCGTCGTTGCGGCGGCGCACCACGTGCAGGCGCGCACGCGGCGTCTGCCGGCGCTCCACGCCCGACACCGCGCGCAGCTCCACGGCCTCCAGGCAACGCTCCAGCGTCAGGCTGATCGCGGTCTGCGTGCGGATCATCTCGACACGCGCCCAGGCCGCACGTTCCCCTTCGAGCAGGAAGCGGTAGACGCTTTCCATCTTCGGGTTGCTCGTCACCTTCGCGTAGCGCCACAGGCTGGCTTCGGGATAGATATTGATGTTGCCGCGATAGTCCTGGTCGAGAATGCTCGTGGCCACGTCGAAGGAGCGGCGCAGGCGCTTGATCGGCAGGTTGGCGCGCGCGAAATTAATCAGACTCGTGGCCTGCGAGCGCGCCGTGGAATACGTGTACTCGCGCGCCGAATGCAGCAGGCCTCGGCTGCGCGGATCGCCATCCGACACGAAGGGCAGCACGTGCGGATTGGTCTGGCTGACGATGAAGTGGTTGACGTTGTGCAGGCGGCGCATGCGCAACATCGGCAGGTCGGACTTGAGCGAACCGTCGTTCCAGCGCAGCAGCGGCATGTACGGCGTGCGCGATCCGACTTCGTCCTGCGACATCAGCATCACGGGCGGAAACAGCACCGGCACCGCGCAGCTCGCGAGCACCGCCTCGCGCACGAACAGATACGGAAAGGTCAGGTAGTTGAGTAGCTTGGGCTGCTGGTTGACGCCAGCCGGCGACACCGTGATGTTGAGGACGCGGCCCGAGACCTTGTAGGCGTCCTCGAACGACAGGTCGCGGATGTTCTTGGCCACCGCGCGACGCAGCTGCGTCTGGTCCATGATCGAGCCGCGCTTGAACATCTGCTTGAGCGGCAGCACGCGCCAGAAAGGGTAATAGGCGTTCTGCGGATCGAGCAGCGATTCCAGATCCT
>JALRLM010000358.1 GCA_023254435.1 Hydrocarboniphaga sp. | reverse complement strand
CGATGGCGAACATCACCGGCAGATTCTGGATCGCCACGTCGTGGATCAGCTGGTCGTAGCCGCGCTGCAGGAACGTGGAATAGATGGCGCAGACCGGGCGCAGGCCTTCGCAGGCGAGGCCGGCAGAGAAGGTCACCGCATGCTGCTCGGCGATGCCGACGTCGAAATAGCGCTCGGGAAAGCGTTTGGCGAACTCCACCAGGCCTGAGCCTTCGCGCATCGCCGGCGTGATGCCGACCACGCGCGGGTCGCGCCGGGCGGCGTCGATGAGCCAGTCGCCGAACACCTGCGTGTAGCTGGGGGCCACCGCCGGCTTCTTGGCCGGAAAGGCGCCCGTCACCGGGTCGAACTGGGTGACGCCGTGATACTTGATCGGATCGGCCTCGGCGGGCTCGAAACCCTTGCCCTTGACGGTGATGACGTGCAGCAGCTGCGGGCCGCGCGCGTCCTTGATCGCATCGAGCTTGGTGGTCAGCGCCTCGAGGTCGTGACCGTCGATGGGGCCGTGGTAGGTGAAGCCGAAGGTGCGGAACAGCGCGCCGGGATTGTCCAGATGCGTCTCGACGTGCTCCTCGCCGTCCTGCGGCAGGCGCACCAGATGCGGCGCCACCAGGCCCAGCTTCTGTACCAGTCGCGCGGAATGGTCGCGCAGGCCGCCGACGTTCTCCGAGATCGACATGTCGTTGTCGTTGTAGATCACGAGCATGTCGAGGCCGGCATGACCGGCATGGTTCATCGCCTCGAAGGCCATGCCGCCGGTCATGCCGCCGTCGCCGATCACGGCCACGGCGCGACGCTTCTCGCCGCGCACGCGCGCGGCCGCGGCCATGCCGGCCGCCGCCGAGATCGAGGTGCTGGAGTGGCCGACGCCGAAGGCGTCGTAGTCGGATTCGGCGCGGTGATTGAACGGTGCCAGGCCACCGAAGCGGCGGATGGTCTCCAGGCGCGCACGGCGGCCGGTGACGATCTTGTGTGGATACGATTGGTGACCTACGTCCCAAATGATGCGGTCATGGGGCGTGTCGAAGCAGCGGTGCAGGGCCAGCGTGAGCTCCACCGTGCCCAGGTTGGCGGCGAAATGACCGCCGATGCGGCCTAGGGTCTCGATCAGGAAGCGGCGCAGTTCCACGGCCAGATGCGGCAGCTCGGCGGCGGGCAGACGGCGCAGATCGTCCGGCGTGTTGACGGCACCTAAGAGCGAATAGCCTGGGATGTCAGTCATGCGGGCGGGTCAATAAGTTATTGAAAGCATTGTGGTCGGCATTATCGCCGGAGAACGCGGAACGGATATGACGCCGTGGACGGGTTCCCCTGTCCGTTCCGCTACTGCAATTGGATCGACGATCCATATCGAAAAGCGATCGATGCCCCCTGCATCGGCGATCATTGTCGCACTGCATCAAAATGATCGCACGACGGCGATCGCTCAGTGCTTGCGGCCCTGGATGTGATCGGCGAGCCAGGTCAGCGGCTCGGCGAGGCTACCGAATAGCGCCAGCGAATTTCGTGCCTCGCCGAACAGTTCGGCCGCGCGTTGCTTGGCGCTGGGCAGTCCCATGAGCGAGGGATAGGTCGATTTGTGGGCGATCAGGTCCTTGCCGGCGGTCTTGCCGAGGTCTTCGGAGCTGCCTTCGAGGTCCAGAACGTCGTCCTGGATCTGGTAGGCGAGGTCGCCTGCCAGAGACGCATCGTCCGCCAGCAGCTCCAGCACCTCGCGGCCGAGCAGGGTCAACGGGTCAATGATCCGGATCTTCGGCATGGTCTTCCCTGGGGGGGCGAGGCTCGGCGGG
>JALRLM010000212.1 GCA_023254435.1 Hydrocarboniphaga sp. | reverse complement strand
CGAAGCCTCCGCTTGACCCCGCGCCGCGAATGAATAGAACGCCCCCTCGCGTGCGTCCTTAGCTCAGTTGGTTAGAGCATCTGACTTTTAATCAGAGGGTCCTCGGTTCGAGCCCGAGAGGACGTACCATCTCTCCTTCCCTCAGCCTCCTTGCCGCCATCGGGCGATGCGAGGAGGCGACGTTAGTGACGGTCCATCTGTCTGGATCCACATCGAGGGAACGGCCGCGCTTCCAAAGCGTTGGCGTGAAGAAGTCGGGGAATTCAAGTCGATGAAGCGCATTCTTTTTGCATTGGCCGCGGCAGGAGCCCTGTCTCTGGCGGCCTGCGACGATGTTCAGGAACGAGACGTCGAAGAACTCCAGCTGCGTCAGCGAGCCGGCTTCGCGGCGCTTGCCGGCGATGCGCAGGGCCTCGTCGGCGGCCTCGCTGCGCGCTTCGGCCGAGAGCAAGGCCTGGGCCTGCGTACGCGCATCGTCGGTGGCACGCTGCTGCTCCAGCTCGATCTGCTGGCGCAACTGCTCGCGCTGCTGGCGCAGCTGCTGGCCCGACAGCTCGGCCTGCGCCTGGCGTGCCTTGCGGGCACCGCCGTCGAACAGGGTCCACGACAGGTTCAGCGACACCGAACCCATGTCGTCGTCGGCACCGACGTTGTAGTCGGTGCCCTGCACGCCGTAGCTGGCGCCCAGGCTCAGCGTGGGCCAGTTCTCGCTCCTGGCACTGTCGAGCTGCGCGTCGGCGGCGACGATGGACTGCTGCGCCTGGCGCAGCTCGGCGCGCTGCGCCGGCTCGTCGTGATCGAAGGATTCGGCGGCTCCGAAGGCCAGCAGGCGATCGGACTCGGCCACCTCGACCTGCACGGGCGATTCGATGCCGCGATTGACCAGAAAATTGAGGTAACGCTGAGACTGCTTGAGCGTGTTGCGTGCTTCGATGACGCGCTGCGCGGCATCGAGCTGCTCGGCCTGGGCGCGCAGCACGGGTTCGCGCGTACTGCGACCGGCATCGAACAGCACGCGCGTGGCGCGCAGGTTCTCGGCCAGGCTGGCTTCGGCGGCAATGAGATTGTCGAGATCGGCCTGCGCCTGGAGCACGGAATAGCAGGCCTGGCGCGTATCGCGCACCAGCGTGCGCGCCAGCGCCTCGCGGCGCGAATGCGCGGCCAGCGCATTGGCTTCGCTGGCCCGCACATTGGCGCGCAGCCCCGGCGCCCACAGCGGCAGGCTCATGCTCAGGCGCGTGTCCTGCTCGCGCTCGCGCTGCAGCATGAAGCGCTCGTTCTCGATGGTCGGGAACGCGGTGGGATTGCCGCTGGCGGCAGTCAGCTCGTTGAGCGTCTGGTAGGCGGGGTTGACCAGATCGCCGAGCGGCAGTTCGATCACGCGACCACCTTCGGTGCGCGTGTAGCGCGCCTGCAGCTCCACGTTGGGCCGCAGTGCGCTGCGCGCCAGGTCGATGGCGCGCAGCGCACTTTCCACCGAAGTGGATTCGGCCTGCAGCGACAGGTTGGACGACAGCGCGGCGACCACCCAGCTCTCGACCGGCTCCGCGTTTGCCATCGGCGTCACGCAAAGCGCGGCCAGCAACCAGGCGCGCGGCAGGAACTTGCGGCCACTCATGTTCAGAACACCCGCATCACGCCGACGATCAGCGAATACGAGTTCTCCGTTTCGATGAGCGGGCTGTCGGCCAGATCGCCGGTGAAGCGACCGAAGCTGGCCATGCCCAGCAGCGCCCAGCGATCGGCGAAGCTGTAGCGCAGGTCGAGACCGACTTCGGGCACGAAGCTGTTGCCGGGGCGATACAGCGGCGCCCCGCGCGCCACCTCCTCGTCCATGGTGCCGTAGTAGTAGTCGGCCAGATTGGCCGACATCCAGTTGAGCCTGACCGAAGGCGTGACCACGAAGCGGCGGCTGAACTGGAACGGATATGCATAGCCCAGTTCCACCTCCATGCCTTCGCTCGCGCCGGTGACGTCGCCCGATGCATCCAGCGAGAAGCGGCCGTAGGAGCCGCTCAGGCTGGCCGACAGACCCAGGTCGACACCGTCCTTGCGATCGGACAGATCGTCGCGATCCACCCCGTTCTCGGCCAGCTCGGCGCGACCAAAGTCATCGGCATCGATACCGTCGAGACGCGCCGAAGCGAAGGCATCGAGCGAGAACGCACCGCTGTCGATCAGATGCACGCCACCGCGAATGCCGAAGAAGTAGAAGCGCTCGCTCTCGTAGGTGATGGCCGGGAACGGAATGACGCGTGCCCCGCGCCCCGCATAGGGATTCACCGACATGACGGTGGCCGCGCCCAGGCCCCAGCGACTGGGCTGCTGGGCCTGGGAGTTGGAAGACACCGACACCAGCGCCGTGAACAGGCAGGCCGGTGACAAGGCACGAGCCGCGCGACGCGATGCGGAGCGAACGACAGCAGGAGTAAGCATGAAAGTCCCTTTTCGATGAAGGCCGATCTGAAGCCGATGCGCAATCGACAGGATCGCGTCGGGCAGGATCAGCTTGATCGTCGGGACTTAGAGAAAACTTAGAGGAGGGCTGCGGTTTGTAACGGAACCTGTAACGGACCCTGTAACGGACCCTGTAACGAAGTGCGACGGGCTATGTGATTCCTTCAAACAAGAACAGTGCAACTGAACGAGTCGTGCCGCACACACATGGAGTTCGGCGGCTGCCCAGTAGCCCGCATCACTCGCCAGCCAACAACAGCGGCTCGAACTCAAGGTCCGTTATCCCGGCTTGCCTTAGTTGCCCGGGTATCGAAGGGGCGACCATCAGACATCTGGCCGTCAAGCTTTGCCCATTGAGCAGCAGATGCTGACCGATCCGATGCCCAGCCGCGATCTCTTGCCTGTGATGATCGTAGAGTGGTGCATCGACCAGCTCAAAGTAAGTATCGAGCAGTTCGTCCGTCGGGAAATGGACGAGCTGTACCGCGCGGAAATTCAAGGCCGATCCACTGAGCTCATCGAGATTCCGCATGAGCCTCTCACTGCAGAGTACGTGGTCGCTACCCACGAGCAGCGAACCCAGCTTGCCCTTCCTGACCACGTGAAATCGGCCGTCACTGAGCCTGATACACGCAGCGCTGTCGAAACCAGCGGCCTTTACGCATAGCGGAAACCCGTCCATTTCGATCCCTGGTGCCACTCACGAGTCAAGACCGTCGTTTATACAGCGAGCAGAAAGAGCATAGCCGCTGCCCAATCGCTCAGGCCGCCGCCGCAGCCTCGAAAATCACCCGCGCCAGCAGCCCTCGACGTGGCCGGTTGTGCAGTTCGATGCGTGCGCCCTGCCGCTGCGCGGCGCCCTGCGCGATCGCCAGGCCCAGGCCACTACCCTCCACGCCGGAGCCGAGCACGCGGAAGAAGCGGTCGAATACGCGCGGCAGGTGCTGCCGGTCGATGCCGGGACCTTCGTCGGCGATCTCGATGTGGGCCACGCCGCTCGCATCGCACCACAGCCTCACGTCGACGGTGCCGCCCGGCGGCGAGTAACGCAGCGCGTTGTCGATGAGATTGTCGGTCACGCTGCGCAGTTCGTCGGACTGGCCCTGCACGATCACGTCGCCCTGCACGTCGCAGCCCAGGTCGATGCCGCGCGCGTCGGCCAGCGGCATCAGGGCCGTGATGGAGTTTCGCAGCAGCGCCTCCAGCGATACCGGCTGCGCGGGACGGCTGGAGGCGGCGTCGCCTCGGGCCAGCCGCAGCAACTGCTCCACGAGCCGATGCGCGCGCTGCACGCCGCTTTCCATCGCGTCGATGCGCGGCTGGCTCGCCTCGGGTATCTCGGCACGCAGGTTCTGCAACTGCAGGTTCAGCGCCGCCATCGGCGTGCGCAGTTCGTGCGCGGCGTCGTGCACGAAACGCTGCTGCGCCGCGAAGGACTGGCGCAGGCGCGTCAGCAGCGAGTTGATGGATTGCACCAGCGGACGGATTTCGTCGGGCACGCCGGCCAGCGGCAGTTCCGTGAGATTGCGCTCGTTCTGCCCGGCAGCGGCGCGCGAGACGCGCTCCAGCGGACGCAGGCTGGCACGGATCGCCAGCCAGATCACGTAACTGGACGATGGAATCAGCAGCACCAGCCAGATCAGCGCCTTGTTGGAGAATTTGAAGATGCTGCGGTCGCGAAACTCGGTCTCCTGCAGGCACTGCACGATGCCGGTCGGCGTGTGCAGGCTGTAGACCAGCCAGCGCGTACCGTCGTGCGACACCCGGCTGATCCCTTCGGGCAAGTCCTTGAGCAGCGGCAACGTGGGCGACGAGGCTTCGATCAGCTGGCCGTCCGCATTCCACAGCACCATCGAATAGCCACCATGCTCGACGTCGGCCAGCTTCAGGCCGCGCGCCTGCGTCGCCCCTTCGTTGAGGCGGGCGAACGATTCCATCTGCCCGTCCATGAAGCTGTTGACCATATCGGCGGCGGTGATCCAGCTCAGCGCCGTGGTCATCGCGGCCACCAGGATGTAGACGGGGATCAGCCAGCACAGCAGGCGCTGGCGCAACGATTGCGGCTCGCTGAGTCGTCGGCGTATCGATCGCAGCATCGCCGGCCTCAGTCCGGTGCGACGCGCCAGCCCAGGCCGCGCACGTTGAGGATCAGCGCATTGCCGAAGCGCCTGCGCAGTCCGTGTATCAGCACTTCGATGGCATTGCTGTTGACCTCGTCGTTCCAGCCGTAGATGCGCTCTTCGAGCTGCGTGCGCGACAGGATGGCGCCGGGACGCTCGAGCAGGGCGTGCAGCAGCGCGAACTCGCGCGCGGTGAGCGTGTGTGTGCCGTTGTCGTCGACGAGTTCGCGGCTCGCCAGATCGATCTTGAGCGCCGCAGTGCCGATACGCGACTGCGCATGGCCGCCACGACGCCGCAGGATGGCGCGCAGGCGTGCGCGCAGTTCACGCAGATCGAAGGGCTTGGCCAGGTAATCGTCGGCGCCGAAATCGAGCCCGGCGATACGGTCGTCGATGCCATCGCGCGCCGTGAGCACGAGCACGGGCGTGGTATCGCCACCCTGGCGCGCGCGGCGCAGTACGTCGAGCCCGTCGCGCCCGGGCAGGCCCAGG
>JALRLM010000183.1 GCA_023254435.1 Hydrocarboniphaga sp. | reverse complement strand
GCCAGCCTGGCCAGGCAGTCGTGCTGCACCTGTTCGACGATGTCGCACGCCTGCGGCTGGACCTGTCGATCGAGCTGCAGCCCGAAACCGCCATGCTGACCCTGTCCTCGGTGTTGACCCATCTCGGCGACGCCGTGATCGCCACCGGACGCACGGACTACCCGAACCAGGTCAACAACGTTCTCTGCTTCCCGTTCATCTTCCGCGGCGCGCTCGACGCCGGCGCGACGACGATCACGCGTGAAATGGAGATCGCCGTCGTGCACGCCATCGCCGAGCTGGCACGCCAGGAACAGAGCGATGTCGTCGCTGCCGCCTACGGCATCGAGAACCTGTCGTTCGGCCCCGAATACATCATTCCCAAGCCCTTCGATCCGCGCCTGATCGTGCAGATCGCGCCGGCCGTGGCCAAGGCGGCGATGGATTCGGGCGTGGCCGCGCGCCCGATCGCCGACTTCGACGCCTATCGCCAGCAGCTGCAGCAGTTCGTGTACCAGTCCGGCACCATCATGAAGCCGGTGTTCCGCGCCGCGCGCCAGGCGCCGGCCGAGAGCAGTCGCATCGTCTACGCCGAAGGCGAGGAGGAGCGCGTGCTGCGCGCGGTGCAGATCCTCGTCGACGAAAAGATCGTGCGTCCGATCCTGGTCGGCCGTCCGGCCGTGATCGAGGAGCGCGTGCAGCGCTACGGCCTGCGCATGAAGCCGGGCCTGAACTTCGACGTCGTCAACCCCGAGCACGACGAGCGCTATCGCGAATACTGGTCCGAATATCACCAGCTGATGGCGCGCCGCGGCATCACCGAGCAGTACGCCAAGCTGGAGATGCGCCGTCGCAGCACGCTGATCGGCGCCATGCTGCTCAAGAAGGGCGAAGCCGACGGCATGGTCTGCGGCACCATCAGCACCACCGCGCGCCACCTGCAGTACGTGGATCGCGTGATCGGCAAGACGCCGGGCCGCAGCGTCTACGCGGCCATGAACGCGCTGATCCTGCCCGATCGCCAGATCTTCATCGTCGACACCCACGTCAACATCGAGCCCACCGCCGAGCAGCTGGCCGAGATCACGCAGATGGCGGCCGAGGCCGTGCTGCGCTTCGGCATCGAGCCCAAGGTGGCGCTGCTGTCGCACTCCAACTTCGGCAGCTACGACTCGCCGTCGGCGCAGAAGATGCGCAAGACGCTGGCACTGCTGCGCGAGCAGGCACCCGATCTCGAAGTCGACGGTGAAATGCACGGCGATTGCGCGCTCGACGACGCCATGCGCCGCCGCATCCTGCCCGACACCACGCTGAGCGGTCAGGCCAACCTGCTGGTGATGCCCAACATCGACGCCGCCAACATCGCCTACAACCTGCTCAAGACCGCGGCCGGCAACAACGTCGCCATCGGTCCGATCCTGCTGGGTTGCGCCGCGCCCGTGCACATCCTGACGCCGAGCACCACGGTGCGCCGCATCGTCAACATGAGCGCGCTGACCGTGGCCGAGGCCAACGTCGGCAAGCTCTGATCCAGCCTGTCGTCGACACAAGCCGCCGCGAGCGATCGCGGCGGCTTTTTTGTTGGCGGCTCTTCGCTAGGTGCGCGGCTTGTCGTTCGTCACCAGCACGGGCTTGCGCGAGGGCAGGCCTTCGGGCTGACCGATGCGCAGCTGGCTCGTGGCCAGAAAGATCTCGCGCAGAAACACCAGCAGGCTGGTGATCAGCGACAGCATGGCGACGATGAACAGCGTCGCCACAACGGCGCTCAGGTTGATGCCCGCGAGGCTGCTGATGAACAGCGTGACGACGACGCTGGCGACCAGGATGGCGCTGGCGATGCACAGGCTGATGGCGCGATTGATCAGGCGCGCGCGTCCGGCCTGCTGCGCCAGCAGTCGCCGCAATTGTTCGAGTTGCACGGGATCGTCGGAATCGAGCATGGCCTCGAGCCGGCGTGCGCGGTCGACGATGCGCGCGAGCCGGTTCGACAGCACGCCGAGCAGGCTGCTGACGCCCGTGAGCAGAAACACCGGCGCCACCGCGAGCTGGATGACATGCCCGATCGAAACCGCAGTGTTGTCGCTGAGTACTTCGATGGCCATGGATCACGCCGGTGAAGAAGGTGCCTGATTTTCTCAGGAATCGGGGCGGCGCAACGACTCGCGTGCGGTGATCGCCACGGATCGGCTCAGACGATCGGCGGCTCGTCGGACTCGATGTCGCGCAGGGTCGCTTCGAGCTGCGCCAGCGCCAGCGAGGCCTCGCGCGGCTCGGCAACCTGGGCGATATGGAACAGCGCGTCGCCTTCGTGCACGAGCGGCAGGTTGAGACGGCCGATCACCAGACCCTCGCTGGGAGAGACGATGGCGACGTCGTTGCCGCCGAAAGGATCGCCGACGATGCCCAGGGTCTGGCCGACGGCGACGTGGTCGCCCAGG
>JALRLM010000150.1 GCA_023254435.1 Hydrocarboniphaga sp. | reverse complement strand
GCAGCTTCTCGTTCACCGACACCGCCTATTCCACGCCCGAGAACCAGAACGACGAGCGCGCCGACGCGCGCCGCGTGCTCGACGCGCGCATCGGCTACGAAACCGATCACCTGTCGATCGTCGCCTTCGGCCGCAACCTGCTCGACGACGACTACGCGCTGTATCGCTACAGCCGACCCGATCGCCTGGCGTATCCGGCCGGCCACGGCGTGGGCTATGGGCCGCCGCGCGTGCTGGGTATCCAGGTCACGCTGGATCTGTAGTGACGGCGATGAGCCTTATTTCCTGATCGCCAGTTCACCTGGCCGGTACGATAATCGTCGCGATCAGGAACTCGACCGGAAAGCCGCTCGGGACGCCGATCGATAACCTCAACTGCGGCAGCGAACCGCCTTCCCATGTCCGAACTCAAACCGACTCCCTTGTCCGTGGCCTTGCGCGCCTTGTGGGCCGCGAGCGCGCTGGCTCCCGCCGCCGTGCTGGCCCAGCAGGCCGACGAGCCCACGCCCGTGATCGCGCTGCCCGAGACGGCGCCCGACGCCGTGTCGCGCCAGAACGAGCCCGTGCCGCTCGAAGAGGTGGTGATCTACGGCGAGAAGTTGGGTCGCACGCTGGCCGAGACCAACAGCAGCGTCGGCCTGGCCACGCGCGAGTCGATCGAGGCCAGCAGCGATGCCGACCTGCACGACGTGGTGAGCCAGTTCGGCAACGTGGTGACGGCCAACAACGACCGCGAAATCTCGATCCGAGGCGTGCCGCAGGGCGGCCTGGGCGGCGAAGGCGACACCATCTCGGTCTATCTCGACGGCGTGGCGTTGCCGAGCCGCGCGGCGGCGTTTTCGGGCCCGCAGTCGCTGTGGGACGTGGAGCAGGTGGAAGTGCTGCGCGGTGCGCAGTCGACCACGCAGGGCCGCAACAGCCTGGCCGGCTCGGTGGTGATGCGCACGCGCGATCCCACGAACTACTGGGATGCGCGAGCCCGCGCGGGCTGGTTCTCGCGCGACAGTCACGACTACGCCTTCGCCGGCGGCGGCCCGCTGGCCGACTGGCTGGCCGTGCGCGTCGCCGTGCAGGATCGCTACGACAACGGCGAAATCACCAACATCACGCGCAACGAGGACGACGCCGGCCGCAATCGCACGCGCAATGCGCGCGGCAAGATCGCCTTCACGCCGACCGGGAACTACCAGGCCCTGCTCACCATCGGCGGCGCCGAGAACGAATTCGGCGACGTGCTGCACGATTCGACGCAGGGCGAGCGCACCGCGACCAGCAACGAGCGCTACAACGAGGATGCGCGCTCGCGCACCTACGGGCTGGAGCAGCGTCTGACGCTGGGGCCGCACTGGATGGTCGAGGCGATCACCGGCTACATCGACGCCGCGAGCGACGTTTACACCGACTACGACCGCACCGAACAATCGCGTGGCGTCTCCACCTTCGACATCGACGAGGACCTGCTGAGCCAGGAACTGCGCGCGCTGCTCAAGCTGGACAAGCTGCGCGCGGTGTTCGGGCTCTACGCCAGCGAGGAGCGCAAGGACGAGCACGACACCGGCGAGGGCATTCCGGCCGCTGGCGGCGTCGCGCTGATCGATGGTGACGTCTACACCGACGACAGGACGCGCACGCTCGCGGCTTTCGCCGAAGCCGATTACGACTTCGCCGAGCACTGGCGCCTGACCATCGGCGGTCGCCTGAATCACGAGCAACTCAAGCGCCATATCGTCGAAGAGGTGAACGTCTCGCTGACGGCGCCGATTCCGGGCCTGAGCCTGCCCATCGGCGTGCCCTTGCCCGACGCCGTGGTCGATGCGCTGTCGATGGCGCAGCCCGATCTGGTGCCGCCCGATTACGACGAGCATGGCGATCGCAAGTTCACCGACTTTCTGCCCAAGCTGGGCCTGACCTGGAGCTTCAGCGACACCTCGTCGCTGGCCCTGAGCTATCAGGAAGGCTATCGCTCGGGCGGCACCAGCGTGAGCTACTTCGGCGGCGAAGTGAGCCAGTTCGATCCCGAATACACGCGCACGGTGGAACTGGCTTCGCGCAATCGCGGGTTCGACGAGCGCCTGACGATCAACGCCAACCTGTTCTACACGCGCTGGCGCGACCAGCAGGTCACCATCGGCGACGGTGCGACCTTCTACACCACCACGGAAAACGCCGGCCGCTCGAATCTCTACGGCGCCGAAGTGGAGTCGGTGCTGGCGCTGCCGTTGAACCTCGAAGTGTTCGCCAGCGCGGGTGTGCTGCGCACCGAGTTCGACGAGTTCACCAACCAGGACGCCGACTATCGCGGCAACCGCTTTCCGCAGGCGCCCAACCAGACCGGCGCGCTGGGCATCACGCTCAAGCAATGGGGTCCCGTGTTCGGTCAGATCAGCGCGCAGTACATCGGCGCCTACTACAGCGACCCCAACAATCTCGACAGCACGCGCGTGCCCGAGCGCACGCTGCTCAACGCGCGACTGGGCGTGAAGCTGTGGTCGGGCTTCTCGATCGTCGCCTTCGGCCGCAACCTGACCGACGACGAAAACCTGCAGGACACTTTCCAGGTCGTGCGCAACGAAGGCGAAGACAACGAGGAGCGTCGCACGGTGAAGCGCTATGGCGAGTCGCGCACCGTGGGCGTGCTGCTGGAGTGGCAGTTGCCGCGGTAGGGATGTGAATGTCTGGTTGTCGCCCAAACGGCCCGCGTTGCGCGGGCCGTTTGCATCTACTCGACCGTCATGTCGTCGGGCGCTTCTGGATCCATCGAGAACTCGACATCGGCCACGCCCTGATCCCTCGAAAAATCGTCTCGACGCCAGTGGAAATGCCCGATCTGCTTTCCCCTGAGTGCTTGTAGGCGCTCGATCAGCAAGTCGATGTCGCGCGGTGTCATTTCGACGGTGATCGCGCTCCAGCCACTATCGAATGACTCGAGAGTTACTTTCATGGCACCGAGCGACGCAGGCATTGCGGGTCTTTGCAAGCGAAAGCGGCACTGGAGTCGGATGCGTCGTAGTGGTGGCATCGGTGCCCTATCGTGCTCATGCTTCCACGTCCTGCAAGGCATCCCTGAGTACCTGCTCGGGTACCCCGCGTTTGCGCAGGGCATCGGCCAGGCGTTCGGCGGGGCCAAAGAAGTACTTCGCTTCGTCGCGGCGCAGGCCCTCGCCGATATAGGCTTTCAATAAGGCCTGATAGCCGCTGTGTCCGGTCTTGGGAGCGAGCTCCTTGAGGCTTTCCACCACGTCGACGGGAATGCGCAAGGTGATGGTTGTCATCGCGCGGTCTTTCGACAGCCGTTTGCGGATGCGGTCAGAGATCATGGCGTTCACGCTCCTGTGCAGTGGCCTTGCGGGCCGAAATGATGCGGATGTAGTCGCTTTCGAACTCGATGTGAACCACATACAGCACACGGCCTGAGGCGTCGTGCCCGACCGCGGCATCACGTCTCTCGCCATTGCGGCTGGCATCTTCCAATCGAAAGAAGGGGTCGAAGAACACCTCCGCAGACTGCTCGAAGCTGATGCCGTCGTGATTGAGGACGTTCATGCGTGCCTTTTCATCGTTCCAGACGAAAAGTGAGCCCCTCAGTTCGTAGCGGACATCCATATACGCAGCTTAGTTTTATGTATTGTCAATGTAAATACTCCAGATCATATCCTGATAACTCCCATCCTGACTGGCGGATGCTCAAGCTTTGCCCCGCGCAGCCGATGAAGCCGCCATCACTCCGGTGCGGCGCTGGTTGCCAGACGGGGCGGGCTAAAAAAGTGTTGACTTTCCCTAAAGTTTCCACGGCCGCTTCCGTTAACTCCCATAGCAGCGGCGTGGCACCGGTACCCCGGACAAGGCCGAGGCAATCCCAGCGGGACTGCAAAACCGACGGCCGGGACCATCAACCTTCAAAGGAGTTAACGTCATGCAAGTCATCAACACCAACACGGCGTCGCTCAACGCACAGCGCAACGTCAATTCGAGCCAGGGTGCTCTCAACACCGCGATGCAGCGCCTGTCCTCGGGCCTGCGCATCAACAGTGCCAAGGACGATGCCGCCGGCCTCGCCATTTCGCAGCGCTTCACCTCGCAGATCCGCGGCCTGGACCAGGCGGCCCGCAATGCCAATGACGGCATTTCGCTGGCGCAGACGGCCGAAGGCGCGTTGGTGGAAGTCACCAACAACCTGCAGCGCATCCGTGAACTGGCCGTGCAGTCGAGCAACGCCAGCAACTCGCAGAGCGATCGCGACGCGCTGCAGACCGAAGTCGCCAGCCTGAAGTCGGAAATCGACCGCGTGGCCAACACGACCTCGTTCAACAACGTGAAGCTGCTCGACGGCAGCTTCCAGGGCGCGGTGTTCCAGGTCGGCGCCAACGCCGGCGAAACCATCACGGTGTCGAGCATCACGGACGCCAACCTGGCGGCGCTGTCGTCGGTGAGCACGGCCTCGACCGCTTCGGCCCAGGTGTCCACGCTGGGCACGGGCGCGATCGGCACCGGCGTGCTGACCATCAACGGTACCGACATCGGTGCCCTGGCGGCCACCGGCACGGCGGCCGAGCGCGGCGCTCAGCTGGTCGACGCCATCAACAACATTTCGACCACCACGGGCGTCAACGCCTACATCGATTCCTCGACCAACCAGATCATGCTGACCTCGGAGTCGACGATCACCGTCGGCGGCACCGATAACGGCACGCTGACCGGTTTCGACGGCGCCACCGGCGTCACCGCCACGGCCACCAACAACACCGGCCTGACCACGCTCGACATCTCCTCGTACGCCGGCTCTCAGCTGGCCATCAAGCAGGTCGACAGCGCGCTGGGCCAGATCAACACCGCGCGTGCCAGCCTCGGTGCGATCCAGAACCGCTTCACCTCGGTGGTGACCTCGGTGCAGACCACGTCGGAGAACCTGTCCGCTTCGCGCAGCCGCATCCAGGACGCCGACTTTGCCCAGGAAACGGCGAACCTCTCGCGCGCCCAGGTGCTGCAGCAGGCCGGTATCTCGATGCTGTCGCAGGCCAACAGCTCTTCGCAGAGCGTGCTGAAGCTGCTGCAGGGCTAAGGAACGCGGGGTGCGGCGTCCCAACCGCCGCACCCTTCCTCCAGCCTTGCGGGAGTCATTGACGGCCTCCGGAGACGCTCATGCCGATCCCCGTCATCAATATGGTCAACACGAACCCGGTTCCGCTGGTCGGCACCGGGCTTCGTGCGTTGTCGCCGGTCGATGCCGCCGCTGGCGTGCGTGCGGTCGGCGACGGTTCGGCGCAGGCCGGTGGCGACGATAATCCGTCGTCGCGGCGCAGTGGTCCCGACCGCGCCGAGGTGGAAGCGGCGGCCCAGGCGCTCGAAGAACACTTTCAGCTGCGTCGTGCGGCGCTGCGCTTTTCGGTGGACGAAAGCACCGATCGCATCGTGGTGCAGGTGCTCGATGCGCACGACGGCAGCC
>JALRLM010000046.1 GCA_023254435.1 Hydrocarboniphaga sp. | reverse complement strand
TGAAGCCGCGACGAAAGCCCGGCGTGTAGGCATTGGTGGCCAGCTCGTTGCCGGCGCTCTGGTTCGACGCGAAGTCGATCTCGGCGAGGCCGCCGATCCTGTGGCCGTCGATCAGCGTTTCGATCTTGAAGATCAGCCGCGTTTCCTTGGCGTGAAAGTCCAGGTAGCTGCGCGCGTTTTGCGCATCGTCGGCGACCACTGGAATCTGGTTGGTGATGTAGGTGTCGCGGCCCAGGGCCTGCGGCGCGGCGCCGTCGCTGTAGCGGCTGAACAGGGTATCGAGCTTGATGTAGCCGGTCAGCGAGGTCTTGACCTCGCCGAGATCGGCGGCGTGCAGCGGCAGGGCCAGGCAGCACGCGAACAGCAGCGCGCAGCGCGCGCCGTAGCGCAGGCGTGGATGCATCGTGAGTCTCCTCGTCGCAGAGTCGGCCTCTTTATGAATCCGGGCCTTGTGATTCCAGAATGGTCACCAGCATTGCGCGATGACATTCGCCCTTGGTCGAATCGCGACTAAAGTCGAGCCTCGCGGCATGCGGCGCCCGCGCGTCGCCGACTCTGCTAGGCTGCCGCGCTATGGACGCCTCCCTGGTCATCATTGCCGACGATCACCCCTTGTTCCGCGCCGCGTTGCGCGAGGCGCTGGGCAAGCTGTTGCCCGCCGCGCGCGTGATCGAGTCCACCGGCGTGGCCGATCTGCAGGCCACCATCGATGCGCATGTCGAGGCCGACCTGCTGCTGCTCGATCTGCGCATGCCCGGCGCGCAGGGTTTTTCCACGCTGATCGAAATGCGCGCGCAGCATCCGGCGCTGCCCATCGCCATCGTTTCGGCCGAGGAAGATGCCGGCGTGATCCGTCGCGCGCTCGACTTCGGTGCCAGTGCCTTCATCCCGAAATCGTCGAGCATGGAGGCGATCGCCGAAGCGCTGCATGTGGTGCTCGAAGGCGGCACCTGGGTGCCCGACAACCTGCGCAATGCCGATTCCAGCGCCGATGCCGACGCCGAACTCGCCGCGCGCATCGCCAGTCTCACACCGCAGCAGTTCCGCGTGCTGACGCTGCTGGCCGATGGCCGCCTCAACAAGCAGATCGGCGCCGAACTCGACGTCTCAGAAGCCACGATCAAGGCGCACGTCACCGCGATCCTGCGCAAGCTCGGGCTTTATCGCCGCACCCAGGCCGCACTGCTCGCGCAGCGTCTGCTCAGCGCCGAAACCGGACGGCTCACGCCGCCCGACATGCCGGCCGAGGAAGCCGAAGTCGATTGAGGCCCGAGGCTCATCCGCCAGCGCCAGCTAGCGGCACTGAGCTCTGCGGCTAATCCGAAGGCTGGGAATGCGCGATCGAAACCGGATCCGTTCGCGCAGGCCGCATCAGTGCGATCGCGGCGATCATCGGCGCCAGCAGCAGGCTGATCGCATCCAGTGCCATGGACAAGGTATCGCGGCCTGCTGGCAGCACGTCCGGAAGCGCCGCGCCCGAGGCGACGGCACCCATCACGAACGCCAGCGCGAGCCGCGCTCTGCCGGCGAGTCGGGACCACCTCAGGATGCTCACGGCGATCAGGGCCGCGATCATCGTGCAGAGGCCGTGACGAATGCGGCTGGTGCTCGCATGGGTCGTCGACGACAGCAGATCGGGATGCGACATCCACCACTGCGCCATCCAGCCCGCCGTATACAGGTTGAAGCAGGCCAGCAGCCACAGGTAGGCGAGCAGGGCGGCGACGAGGCTCGCCAGCGACAGGCTGCAGGATTTGAACATGCGCAGGCTCCGGCAGGATGGCGGGCGCCAGGCCCGACGCTTTCATGCTAGAGCACCCGCGTGCGCCGGTGCCAGCATGCCAGGCGCGGCGACGTCGCTTCAGCCGAAGCCGTTCGCGATCATCGCGGCGATCGCCAGGCCCACCGCGAAGGCGATCGCGGCCTTGATCGTGGAGGCGAGCACCGGCGCCGGCGAGGTCGAGGGCAGCGTCTTGTCGCCCGTGAGCATCGGCGCGATCAGGTTCTGTCGCTTGTAGAGCAGGTAGAACAGCACTACGCCCACATGCAGAGCGACCAGCGTCAGCAGCAGATTGAAGTTGAGCCCGTGCACGCCGGCGAAGTCGCGCCCGGTGCCGAAGCTCACGAGCGAGGCCAGCGGGCCCGATTCCAGGCCGTCGGTATCCACCGCGAACAGGCCGCTGAGGACCTGGACGAACAGCAGGAGCAGCAGTGCGATCACGCTCCAGCCGCCCATGGGGTTGTGGCCAACGGAGATCGGGCCGGGCTGCTGCGTCAGCGTGCGCGCGTAGGCCGCGAAGGCGGCGGGTCCGCGCAGAAAGCCGGCGAAGCGCGCCGTGCTGCTGCCCGCGAAACCCCAGTACAGCCGCGCCAGCAGCAGCGCGATCAGCATGTAGCCC
>JALRLM010000034.1 GCA_023254435.1 Hydrocarboniphaga sp. | reverse complement strand
GACTGTTCCAAATCCCACTTCGATGATCTGGCCGTCCAACCCAAACAGCGGCGGCAGTACGGAGAGGAACAGCCACGCGTAGGCGCTAAAGAACACGATCTGGAAGATCGAATTGAATGCGACGAGACCGGCCACGTATTGGCTGCTGCCGCAGGCGAGCTGGTTCCAGACCAAGACCATCGCGATGCAACGAGCCAAGCCGATCAGGATCAAGCCGGTCATGTATGCGGGCTCATCACGCAGAAACAGAACGGCAAGCCCGAACATCAGCAACGGGCCGATCACCCAGTTCTGAATCAGCGACAGCAGCAGAATCCGGCGATCACGGAACACTTCTGGCAGCTCTTCATAACGCACCTTCGCCAGCGGCGGGTACATCATCACGATCAAGCCGATTGCGATCGGAAGGTTGGTTGAACCGATCGACAGCTGATCAAGCTGCTGAGGCAATCCGCCGATCGTTGTCGCCAACAGAACGCCAACGCCCATTGCCAGGAAAATCCATAGCGTCAGATAGCGGTCGAGAAAGCCGAGCCGTGTCGGAGTTGCAGTGCTCATGATCGGCCCGCTTCTTTGACTTGCTGGAGCATCGCCAAGTGATCGAGTTTGTCGAATGGCAGGCTGGCGAAGATTTCGATGCGGCGCTTCAACGTCACGAAGGTGTCGGTGAAGGCTTGGCGAATCTCGTCTGGCGTGCCGATGACAGCGGCCGGGTCCGGCATTCCCCAATGCGCTGTCATGGGCTTGCCCGGCCAGTACGGACACGCTTCACCCGCTGCCTGATCGCAAACAGTGAAAATGAAATCCAGCGCTGGCGAACCAAGCTGCGCGAACTCGTCCCAGCTTTTGCTGCGAAGTCCCTTGGTAGGAATTCCGCTGCGCTCCAGCAGTTCGAGTGCATACGGGTTTGGCTCGCCCTTGGGGTGGCTGCCGGCGCTGTAGCCAACGAACCGTCCGCTGCTGATCGGAAGGTGGTTCAGGGCGGCTTCGGCCAGAATCGACCGAGCAGAATTGCCGGTGCAAAGGAACAACACGTTGTAGGGGCGATGGCTCACAGCGATTTGCTCATGAAGGTGGAAGATGAAGGGCCACAACCCGCTGAACTGCGGTGTTTTCGAGATGGCCGTCGGTGCGCTTGCACGGGATGCGGGGCCATAGCCGAAGCGTTCGAAGTAAGCGCCGGCTGTTGTCGTGAGAAGGTAGAGCACGCGAATGCCGAGTCCACTCGCTAATCTCTCGGCCAAGGTCACCAGCTGGCCGCCCAGGCCGCTGTAGCGCGCGTCGTTCGCAACGACCAGCGAGCGCAGCAAACCGATATCGCCGTAGGGCTCTACTCCAACCGCTCCGACGATGCCCGAGCCTCGCCAGGCGATCAGAAAGCCCGCGAGCCGTGAGGTGTCGAGGTCTTCTGTCGGCAGTTTTTCGGCTTCAAGCAGACGGCGCAGTGCGTCGAAGTCGGCTGGGGTCGCCGACTCGATGCGAATCTCAGCCACAGCACGCGCTCTGAACCTTGATCGGGATCGCGCTGATGCTGACCTTTGGCGTGCAGCAGGCGCTGGCCTTGTCGGCCTTCACCGCGGCAGTGCCGAACACCGGAATGTCACCGAGCGTGTGAAACGTCTCCCACGCGATGCCCTGCGGGTCTTCGATCCAGTGCTTGTCCGATTTCGCGTAGCAGCAGGCCGCCCCCATTTCCTCGACGGCGGCGATATCAGCCTGCTGCGCCTGCTCACGGAGCTGGGTCAGCTCGTCGCTGGTATCGACCTGGAAGCCAAGATGGTTGAGCCCGGCTTTACCTTCGCGAGTGGAGATCGCGAAGTTGATGCGCGGATCGTCGAGCATCCATTTGGCGTAGTCCGACTTGGCCACTGTGGGCTCGACGCCGAATAGCTTCGAGTAGAAACCGATGCTTTGCCGCAAGTCCATCACTGAGACGTGAACGTGGAATCGCTTCATGGTCAGCATTCCTTGCAGGTTGCTGGAATTGCGCAATCGACGGGTGCTGCCGCACTGCCTACGCAGCAGTTTTCGGTTAAGTAGGCCAGGAGGGCGTTCATAGCCTTGAAGTCCGGGGCGTAGTAAACGAACCGGCCTTCCTGCCGGGACTTGAGCAGGCCTGCGTTGCTCAGTTCCTTCAGGTGAAAGGACAGGTTGTTGGGTGCCACACCGAGGCGTTCGGCGATCTCGCCCGCCGGCATGCCGTCCGGCCCTTTCTCAACGAGAAGTCGGAACACGGACAGGCGGGAGGCCTGGGCCAGCGCGGAGAGGCGTGTGACGGCGGTATCGATCTTCATGCTTCAAAGACTATTGAAGTGTCTTTGACGTGTCAATAGCCATTGAAATATTGAATTAATTGCCTGGGTGCGACTGCGCCCCATTACGCGCTACATCAAACGTATTTCGCGAAGAACTGCCTACGGGGAGGGAGATTCGCTGCCCATTTGGATGCGAGTCACTGATCAACTCAACTAGATCGCGTGTTCACATCGAACGCGATTGAGCGATCACATTCGAGGCGATCGAGTGCGTGCGAACGTAGCGCGCGCGCACCCAGAGGTAAGCGTAGCGAATCACCAACGCAGGCACTGGCTTGGGGTAGTCCGCCAATTAGCCCTCGACTTCGTGATTGAAGCGGGCCGCTTCTGCCGGCGCCTCGGCTGCCGCGATGGCGCGGCGCAAGTCCTGCGGCAGTTCCGTTGTCGCGATCACACGGCGATCCAGCCGGCGCAGACGCTCGTACTCCTCGACACTCATCATCACGATCTGCGGCCTTCCGTACGCCGTCACCTGGATGGGGTCGCGCTTCGCGAGGTCGGTGAACGCGCCGAAATTCTTGGCAACATCCGAACTGGTGACGGTCTGCATGGGCGTGCTCATTAAAATGGCGAACCCATGTTACGGAAATCACCCAAAATACGCAATTTACGGAAAACTGCGACTCGCCCGCAGGCCGTTCGTTGGCCGCCGTTAGGTCCTGCGGCGCGTTTCGACCTGTCCGAAGGTGGCGCATTTTGGACGGCCGTCAGGGGTCTTTGAGAACCCGACCTTCCGGAAAAGCGGCAGTTCCCAGACATCGGCCAGGGTCCGACCCCTCGATGAACGCCTCCGAGGTCATGCCCCTAGCCAGCGGTGAAGAGACAGCAGGGGAGTTTCATCGCGGCTAATCTTCCCTCCCCGCCCACGGCTTTGGGTTACCCTGGTTCGCAAACCCGATTCAAATGAGCAAGAAATGTCCAGCCAGCGCGCGCGTTCGCAGGCTTTCTCGGGATTTGGCAAGCCACTGATTTAGCTTGAGGTCGAATGACTGACCTATTTGCCCTCTCACAGCGCCTGCCGAACCACAGCTGATCGGCGGGACGCCTCGCTCCAACTACTGCCGCAGCTGAGCGCGAATGCGCGCCTCGCTCTCGGCGATGCGAGGGTCCAGCGCCCTGGTACGTGAAGTCGCCCCCGGGCTGCCGCCGCTCTGCTGCGATTGCCGCAGCTTGGCCAGGTGCGCGGGCTCCTGCGGGGCGTAGATCTTGAGCTGCTTCGCGAGGTAGTCCTGACAGCGACGCTGCGCCTGCGCCAACACCGGAAAGCGCATCGCGTCGACCGGCCACCAGTAGATGTTCTCGACGATAGGCTGCGCGCCGATGCGCTCGGGCTTGGGCGACTGGTCGATACGCGCGGCCGGATCGGCGCCCTTGGCCAGCAGCCACTCCACCTTGTCGAACTGGCCGGCGCTGTAGAACGCCAGCACGGTGTCGCCCGGATCGCCATGCGCAATGGTGTTGATGTCGGCGCCGCGCTCGATCAGCAGCTGCACGTTGCTCCAGCGGCTGGCCATTTGCGCGACGATGGTCAGCGGCTCGAGATTGCTGCTCATCGCGTTGGGATTGCCGCCGTGATCCAGGAAGGCCCGCAGCATGGCCGGATCTTCGCTCTTGGCGGCCAGCACAATGGCCGGTCCGACGCTGGCGAGTTCGCGGTTGGGATCGCTGCCGTTGGACAGCAGGGCCTCGACGCCGCGAGGCGCATCCTTGAGCAGCGGCCAGGCGATCAGCGCCAGGCCCTTGGGCGACACCGCGTTGGGGTCGGCCCCGCGCTCGCGAATCAGCGAGCGGACCTGGGCCGCATCGTCGGCGGCCGCGGCCTGGGCCAGCGCCAGATTGGCGCCGGTGAAATGGTCTTCGATGCGCAGGCGGGAGGTCACGCTGCTCTCCTTGGCGACGACACCCGATGACAACCCCGTCGCCAACCACAGCGACGCGGCGAGCAGCGGGCGCCAGCGATCCGTTAGTGCCATGCCGGCCATATTAGCCAGCTTGCGCTGAACGGAATCAACCCGACAGGCGCGCCCGCAGATCGGCTTCGAGCTGGCTCACACGGTAATCGAAGGCACCGTAGACCACGTCGGCCATGTGCCGCTGGACCATCTCACCGACCGAATCGCGCACCTCGCCATCGGTGGCCAGGCTGATGCCGGCGTCGACGGCACCGATGTGGCGTCCTGCGGCCTCGCCGGCGCGATTGCCCAGGATGCCGCCCAGAATGCCGCCCGCGATGGTGCCGATGGGACCGAACACCGAGCCCGCCGCCGCACCGCCCAGGATGCCGCCGCCGGTGCCCACGCCTTCTCCGATGTTGGCGTCGCGATTCATGATGTGCTCGGTGCGCCCGATGATCTCGTCCATGCTCACGATCTCGGGCCGCAGGCTGCCGTCGGCATTGCGCGCCTCCAGCGTCACTACCTGGCCGGCGGCATCGGGCAGCTGCTGCAGGTCGGCGCCGGTGGCGTCGATGGGCATGTCGACGCCGGTGATGCCGTTGTAGATGCGGCTGATGCCGTTGAAGGCGCCGGCGACGATCTCGGCGTTGTCGCCCGACAGGTTCTCGGTGGCGTGCTGCAGCCCCGTGAGCAGATCGCCTTCGACCACGTAGCTGCGCACCTGGTCGGCCGCCGGCGCGCTCAGGCCACGCTCGGCCAGGAAGCTGGAGATGGTGTCGGGGTGCACGCCGGCCGGGTTGGAGACGATGGCCTGCGCACCGGTGACCTGCGACGCCGCCGTCGCCAGGCCGCCTCCCAGCGAATGACCCGTGAATTCCACCTCGCCGCCGGTGCGCTGGCTGATCTGCGTGGCCAGGTTCATGGCGCGGTTGTAGTACTCCTCGGGCTCGCCAAGCGCCTGCGCCACATCGGCGTTGACGTCGTTGGGGTCGGAGAAATCGGTGCCCTCGAAAGCCATCACGGGCTTGGCGCCCGGCACGTCCGAGATATAGATCTCGGCGTTGAAGCCCGAGCCCTGCGGGTGCAGTTCTTCGGGCGAAAGTCCGAAAGCCGCCAGCTCCTCGTCGCTGGCCTTGTGCCAGCCCGGCGGCGCGGCATCGCCGGGCGCCAGCGTGCGGCTCAGCGCCAGGATTTCGCGATCGCGATACAGCTGGGCGAGATTATCGGCCTCCTGCAGCAGCGCGGCGTCGTCGGTGACGGCGGCCTGCTCGTAGGCCTGCGTCAGCAGTTCGCGCTGTTCGGGGTTCTGCGTGGCGGCGTCGACCTTGGCTTCGATCTCGCCGCGCTCGGTGGCGCTCAGCGCGCGCGGCGTTTCGGCCGGTGGCGGCGTGTAGGAAGCGACGGCGCTGGGGCTTCCGCCGAGGGAGGGATCGATGTCGAAAGCCATGGCGGCCATCCGTGGTCGCAGCAGATGGCATTTTTTACCAGCGGCACTGGCGCTGCGCCCATAGGGGCGTACCCGAGGGTTCGTGCCATGATCGTGGCCGGCGCGAAGAGCGGGTTCGACCAAGAACCGCCTATCGCGCCAATGAACGGGCCGGGCGCGGCACCACAAAAGCTGGAGGAGAACATGAAGGCATACAGCAAGCTCGTGAACGGGACGGCGGGTCTGTGCCTATCCCTGATCCTGGCCGCCTGCGGCAGCAGCAGTGGCGACGGCGACGATAGCGGCGGCACCACGCCGGGCAAGAACTCCGACTGGACCACGCTGGGCACGCGCGCCACGAGCGCGACGGGTGGCCGCGACCGGACCGCCAATGCCGACGCGGTGTGGACCGACTACGACCCCGCCGCGCAGTACCCCGGCACGGTCAACCTGCCGACGCAGTTCATCACGATGCGCGACGGCACCCAGCTGGCGGCCTACGTCACGCTGCCGGCCGACGCCGACGGCAACGCCATCGCCACGCCGCTGCCTACCATCCTGATCCAGACCAGCTACAACGGTGTCGCCGGCCAGACCGTGCCGGCCATCGGCGGTGCCGATCCGTATCTGGTGCAGCGCGGCTACGCCACCGTGGTCGTCGACGTGCGCGGCACGGGTCAATCGCAAGGCGCCTGGGAGGCCTTCGGCGAAACCGAGCAGGCCGACTACGGGGAGACGGTGACCTGGGTGACGCAGCAGAGCTTCTGCGACGGCCGCATCGGCCTGTATGGCGTGTCCTACCTGGGCATCACCACGGTGCTCACCGCCGCGCAGCAGCACCCGGCGGTCAAGGCCGCCTTTCCCGTTGTGCCGATCGGCGACGGCTACCGCGATATCGTGTTCACGGGCGGGCAGGTCAACCCCACCTTCATCCCGATCTGGCTCGGCCTGGTCTCGGTACTGGGCCTCACCAATCCCACCGCACTGACCGATCCGGCCTACGGCATCCCGGTACTGCTGCAGCACCTGACCAGCGCGGTCACCACCTTCCAGGTGCCGACGGTGCTGCGCGCATTGGCCGGCGATCCCGATACCGCCTACGACGGCGCGTTCTGGCAGGCGCGCTCGCCGTTGGAAAGCAGCGCGCGCATCAACGTGCCCACCTTCGTCGTCGGCGGCCTGCACGATCTGTTTCAGCGCAGCGAGCCGATGACCTACGAGGCGGTGAAGACGCGCGTGCCGGCCAAGCTGCTGATCGGCCCGTGGACGCACGTCGAAGCCGCATCGGCCAGCGGCCTGCCGGTCGACGGCGTGCCGCCGCTCAACCACATCCTGCTGCGCTGGTTCGACCAGTACGTCAAAGGACTCGAGGTCGGCGCCGACACGCTGCCCAATGTCACGCAGTGGGTGAAAGGCTACGATCACTACGTCACCGCCACCGACTGGCCGCATCCGCAGGCGAGCGCGCAGCGGCTCTACCTGCGTGGCGACAAGACGCTGAGCAGCGCCACGCCAGCCGCCGACGAGACCTCCAACGCCGTGCTGCAGGTGCCCATCCAGGGCTTGTGCTCGATCAGCAGCTCGCAGTGGACCGCTGGCCTGCTCGGCTACATTCCGCTGCCCTGCTTCGAAAACAGCAATGCCGCCGAAATGTGGGCCGTGAAGTACGAAACCGAGCCCATGGCCGCCGACT
>JALRLM010000573.1 GCA_023254435.1 Hydrocarboniphaga sp. | reverse complement strand
CAGCGCCGATTCGCGCACGGCCAGCTGCGTCGGGTCGATCTGCGGCTGCCAATGGCCCGGCGCGGATTCCACCCAGGCCGGCGTCGAATCCCAGCTCGCGGCCGGGCCGCGATTCCACACGCCCGTGAGCAGCACCACCAGCGCCGTGACCGTGCAGACGAAGATCGTGTCGATGAAAGGCTCCAGGCCCGACACCACGCCTTCGGTGACCGGCTCGGGCGTCTTCACCGCGGCATGCGCAACCGGCGCCGTGCCCAGGCCGGCCTCGCTGGAGAACAGCGCGCGCTTCATGCCCCACATGAAGGCCGTGCCCAGCGAGCCGCCCATGAAGGCGCCGACGCCCTCAGTCTTGGAGAACGCACCCGCAAAGATTGAACGGAACACATCGGGCAGCGCGTCCGCGTGCGTCACGATCACATACAGCCCGCACAGCACGTAGACACCGCACTTGAACGGCACCAGCGTCTTGGTGACGTTGCCGATGCGCTTGATGCCACCCAGGATCACGATGGCCGCGAGCACGGCCAGCACCACGCCGGTGATCCAGGTCGGCACGCCGAAGTATTCACGCGTCGTATCGGCCACGCTCCAGGTCTGGAACATGTTGCCGCCCGTGAACGCGAACAGCAGCAGCGAGCAGGCGAACACCACGCCGATGACTTTGCCGAGCGGCTTGAGTGCCGGCGACAGCTCGGCCAGGCCATCGCGCGCCACGTACATGGCGCCGCCGTGCGGGTTCTCGGGATCGTGCGTGTCGCGATAGAGCAGCGACAGCGTCACTTCGGTGCTCTTGAGCGCCATGCCGACCAGGCCCACGACCCACATCCAGAACACCGCGCCGGGCCCGCCAAAATCCACCGCGATGGCCATGCCGGCGATCGCGCCCAGGCCCACGGTGCCCGACATCGCGGCGGTCAGCGCCTGGAAATGCGTCAGCGCGCCGGGGCCGTGCGAGGTGTCGATGCCCTTGCCGGCCACCAGCGCCACGCCATGCGTCAGCGAGCGGTACTGGCAGAAGCCGCTCCACAAGGTGAACAGCAGGCCGATGCCGAGCAGGCCCAGCAGCATCGGAACCGACAGCAGCACGCCGTTGATGGCGTCGAGTACGCCGAAGAACGCTTCCATCGCCGAAGTGTCCCGGATCAGGCTGCGTTGCGGCCGAGGCGGCTATGCGAGTAGCCGTAAGCGAAATAGGTGATCAGGCCCAGCAGCATCCAGCCCCCGAATGCGATCCAGGTATGCGGACCGAGCTTGTACATGAGGTAGCTGCACGACAGCACGCCCAGCGCCGGAATGATCGGCGAGGCCGGCGTCTTGAACGGACGGGGCAGGTCGGGGCGCGTCTGGCGCAGCACGATCACACCGGCGCAGACCACCACGAACGCGCCCAAAGTGCCGATGTTGGCGATTGCAGCCAGATCGTCTAGCGGGACAAAACCTGCGAACACCAGCATCACCAGGCCCGAAGCGATGATGGAGCCGATCGGCGTGCCGGTCTTGGGATGCACGTAGGCGAAGAACGGTGGCAGCAGGCCGTCGCGGGCGATGGCGAACAGTACGCGAGTCAGACCGAAATACATCACCAGCATGACCGTGGTCAGGCCGGCGACGGCGCCGATGGAGATCAGGCCCGCCGTGGTCTTGGCGCCGATCTGCAGCAGGGCATGGGCGACGGGCGAGGGCACATTGAGTTCGGTGTACGGCACCAGGCCGGTCAGCAGCACCGACACCAGAATGTAAAGCCCGGTGCAGGCGAACAGCGAGCCAAGAATGCCGATGGGCAGGTCGCGCTGCGGATTGCGCGTTTCTTCGGCAGCGGTGGAAACCGCATCGAAGCCCAGATAGGCGAAGAAGATGGTCGCTGCACCGGTGAAGATGCCGTTGATGCCGAAATGCGGACGGCCTTCGGCGTCGATGACTTCGGGCGGAATGAACGGCGTCCAGTTGGCCGGTACCACATGCGGAATGGCAACGACGATGAAGGTGAAGATGGCCAACACCTTGACCACCACCATGATCGCGTTGAACAAGGCACTGACTTTTGCACCTACCGCCAGCAGGCCGCCCAAAACCAGCACGATCAGGAAGGCAGGCAAGTTGATGAGTCCAGGAAGTACCTTGTCTTTGGGAGCGTGCGTCAGCGCGTCAGGCAGCCCCATGCCGATGGCGCGC
>JALRLM010000126.1 GCA_023254435.1 Hydrocarboniphaga sp. | reverse complement strand
GGTGTTGGTTTCGCCGGGAACCTTGAACACGGTGACGGTGATCTTCTTGGCCACTTCGGGGCGGCTGGTGAACCACTCGGCATCGGCCCAGGACTGGATCACGGCCTTGGCGTTGGCGTTGCCCTTTTTGGCGAGCTCGGCGACGTCGTGGAAGAAGTCGAACATCAGCAGCGTCTTCTTGAGCGCTTCGGCGGCGACCGTGCCGACTTCGGCGTCGCCGAGCAGGTCGATCAGCGGCTTGACGTTGTAGCCGCCGACCATGGTGCCGAGCAGTTCGGTGGCCTTGGCGCGCGAGATCAGCGCGCACTTGAGTTCGCCGTCGGCGACCACGGTCAGGAACGAGGCCTTGACCTTGGCCGCATCGTCCACGCCCGGCGGAACGCGGTGCGTGAGCAGATCGACCAGAAACGCCTCTTCGCCTGCCGGCGGGTTCTTGATCAGTTCGATCAGTTCGGCGGTCTGCTGGGCAGACAGCGGCAGAGGAGGAATACCGAGGGCAGCGCGCTCGGCGACGTGTTGGCGATAGGCTAGCAACATGGCGGGATGGTCCGGTGGAAAGAACGGAATGTAGGACGCCGCCGAAGCGACGTTGCCCGTGGGGTTTGCCCCCGGGCTTAGATGCCTCAATGAAGCAGCTAATGATAATTCAATCGACCCGGTGCGGCATCCGCCGAGGGCCATCGGAACTCGTTCTGGACTCGATTGGTCAGACCGATCCCACTTCTTAAAACATCCAGAAATCAGGATCTCAGGCCGTGGAGGGCTGCCGGCCGCCCGGCGTGATGCGGGCATCCTTGACCACGTTGGCGCGCGTTTCGGTGATTTCGAACAGGTAGCCGTCGATCTCGAGCTGCCGCCCCGGCTGCGGAATCTGCTCCAGGCGCTCCATGACCAAGCCGTTGACCGTGCGCGGACCGTCCAGCGGGAGCTTCCATCCCAGGCTGCGGTTGAGGCTGCGCAGGGTCACCGAGCCGCTGACGCGGTAGCTGCCGTCGGCCTCCGAGCGCACGTTCTTCATGCGCAGCGCCGGGTCGCCCGAGAATTCGCCGACCACCTCCTCGAGAATGTCGTCCAGGGTCACCAGACCCTGGATGTCGCCGTATTCGTTGACGACGAAGCCCAGGCGTCGGCGCTGGTTCTGGAAGTTGAGCAGTTGCTGATTGAGCGGCGTGCCCTGCGGGATGTAGTAGGGCTCGCGCACGTAGCCCTGCATGGATTCCAGGTCGAGCCGGTTGTCGACCGCCAGGCGCATGAGCCGGCGCAGGTGCACCACGCCCTGCAGGTCGTCGATGGAGCCGTGGTAGACCGGCAGCCGCGTATGGGCGGACTCGACGATCTGCTGGCGTACCCGCTCCCAGGGCTCGGACAGGTCGATGCCGTCGATCTCGCTGCGCGGCACCATGATGTCCTCGACGGTGCTGTGTTCGAGGTCGAGGATGGACAGCAGCATCTTCTGGTGACGCTGCGGAATCATCGCCCCGGCCTCGGAGACCACGGTGCGCAGTTCCTCGACCGACAGCGAGTGCTGGGCCGCGTCCTCGGGCGAGACGCCGAACAGGCGCAGGAAGCGGTTGCCGACGATGTTGACGATGTCGACGAACCAGCCCAGCACGCGCAGCAGCGGCCAGTACAGGAAGGCGGCCGGAATGGCGATGCGCTCGGGGTTCAGGGCGCCCAGGGTCTTGGGCATCGACTCCGAGAACACGAAGATCAGCAGCGCGGTCGCCACCGTGGCGATCAGCACCGCGGTTTCGGCGTCGCCGGTCATGCGCAGCGCGATCGCCATGAGCAGCATCGGGATCAGCGCCTGGGCGACGTTGTTGAGCAGCAGGATCAGGCCGATCAGGCGGTCGGGACGGCGCAGCAGGTCCTGCGCCATGCGGGCTCCGCGCTCGCCCTGCTGGGCGCGGTGACGCAGCCGATAGCGGTTGAGCGTCATCAAGCCGGTTTCCGAGCCCGAAAAGAAGCCGGAGGTGATGATGCACGCCAGAAGTGCCGCGATCAGTGCGGCGAGGGGGAGGTCGTTCAATCGCCCGGCTTTCGTCCGTGAGTCGGCTTCTTGTTAACGAAGCCGGGCCGACCCTGTCAACACCCTTGCCTCGGCAGGTGATTCAGGGCCGCGGTCATGACAGCGGCAGACCCCAGTGCTTCTGCAGGACCTGCTCGAGCACCAGCTTGGTGCCGAAATAGGCCAGGATCAGTACCCCGTAACCCGCCAGGGCCCAGCGGATGGCGATGCGACCGCGCCAGCCGTAGCGCCAGCGTCCCCACAGCAGCACGCCGAAGAACAGCCAGGCGACGATCGACAGCACGGTCTTGTGGGCCAGATGCTGGGCCAGCCAGTTGTCGATGAACCAGAAGCCGGTCAGCAGCGTCAGCGACAGCAGAAAGAAGCCGATCGCCACCATCTGGAACAGCAGTCGCTCCATGAGCTGCAGCGGCGGCAGCCGCAGCAGCGTCGCCATCGAATGGCGGTGCAGCAGCCGGTCCTGAACCGCCAGGGCGATGGCCTGCACCGCGGCCAGCGTCAGCACGCCGGCCGAGAGCAGCGAAATCAGAATATGGACGCTGACTTTCCAGTGCAGCTAGCGCGTGTTGTTGAAGCGGTGCTAGTAATACTAACTGAAGGAGTTGATGGAGTTTTTGAGCTGCGGTGACATGACCATCATCAGCGAGTTCTACTCACGCTGGTCGTTGGGCCAGTTGCCAGTCGTAAGGACTTTCACGTGCATGTCGATTGCGGTCTCTCTGGCCATCGGCTGATTCGAAACCATGTTGCGGAAGTCCTTGGTGATCTCCTCACTGAGCTTCATGTCCTTGTACATGACCTCCAGGCGCTGGGTGAAGGCAAAGCCGCACTCCTCTTTTAGTTTGAGCAACAAAATGCGCTCAGCATCCTCGTTGA
>JALRLM010000522.1 GCA_023254435.1 Hydrocarboniphaga sp. | reverse complement strand
GTGATGTCGAGGTTCACGGTGCCCGTGCCGCTGAGCTTGTCGTTGCCCATGAAGTCTTTCAGCGCCGGCCCCAGTGCGATCGACTGCAGCGAGGTCTTGAGCGTGTAGCCGGGCTTGGCGCCAGGCGAGATTCGCGTATTGGCCGTGAAGCTGCCGCCATAGAGCTTGCCCGCGATGCTGGCCTGCTTGGCGGCGCCCTTAGGGCCCTCGATGGCGAGCCTCACGTCACTGAGCTTGGCGCCCTTGATCTTGAGCTGGCCGATGTCGAGCGTGCCGTCGACGTTGAGATTCTCGAGCGCGTCGAGCGGAATCTCGGTCTTGTTGAGCTGCTCGCGCGTCATCGTCGGCTGGTTCTGCGGCGTCGCCGGCGTCGGCGCCAGATAGCGGTCGGCGTCGATCTGGTCGATCTTGAGCGCGAAGCCCAGCGCCATCGTGGCGAAATCACGCACGTCGAGGTTGCCGCTGAGCGTGCTGTCGTCGAGCTTGACCAGCAGCTCGCCGAGCTTGAGGTTCTTGCTGCTGCCTGCGAGCTGCGTCTTGAGACTGACCTGCGTCAGTGCCTTGGGATCGGTGGTATTGAGAGGCTCCTTGGAAAACTTGGCCAGCAGTTCGCGGGCGTTGAAGGGCTTGACCGTCAGCGGTCCCGCGAAGCGCGGCGTGTCGCCTTCGAGCCCGCTCAGGCTCAGGCTGGTGCTGGCTTCCAGGCCGCTGGCGCGGAGCAGCACGTCGCTGACCTGTCCGCTGCCCTTGCCCTGGTCCAGGCGCACGTCGCCGGCGGTGAGCTCCACCTTCTGGCTGCCGCCCGGCAGCGCCTTGCCGCTGGCGGTGGCATCGAGCTTCAGGCCTTTGACGCTGAACTGCTTGGACGCCAGCTCGGCATGCACGGCGGCGGCCAGCGCGGCGACGAAATCCAGCTCGCCCTTCTTGCCCTTGGCATCGACCGTGAGCCCCGACAGGTCGAACACCTGTGCTTGCAGATCGCCCTTCACCGCGCCCTTGATGCTGGCCTGGGCATCGATGTCGCCGCTCTTGCCGGCCACATCCAGATCGAGCTTGTCGATGGCGAACTGCTGGGTCTTGGCATTGGCCTTGACGTCGCCCTTGAGCTTGGCCTCGGCGTTCTGAGCGCCGCTGACCTTGGCCTCCAGCGACAGCTTGCTGAGCTCGATGTCCTGCGTCTCCAGGTCGGGGTCCACATGCGTGCTGAGCTTGAGCTCGGTGTCGAGCTTCTGCGCCTCCAGTGCGGCCTTGACCGACATTTCGATGTCGAAGGCCTTGCCGGGCTTGAGCGCACCGGTCTTGAGGTTGAAGTCGCGGATCTGGTAGGCCTGCCCGGCCTGATCGTCCTGGTAGCGGATCGCGGCATTGGAGATGTCGATGCCGCCGATGTCGATGTCCTCGAGCTTGAAGCTCGATTCCTTCTCGGGCTCGTCGGGCTTCTTGTCCTTGTTGGCGCTGGCGAGGTCGTCCCAGTTGGTCTTGCCGTCGGCGGCCTTGGCGAGATTGAGCACCAGGCCGTCGAGTTCCAGGCCGTCGACGACGATGCGTTTTTCGCGGATCAGCGGCAGCAGTTCCACGCCCACCTTGGCCTCGCCCACCTGCGCGAAGGGCTGGTCGCCGAAGCCCGGCGCATTGCTCAGCGACACCTGCGACAGATCGACCTTGACCCAGGGAAAGAACGACAGGCCCACGTTGCCGATGGCCAGATCACGCCCGGTCTTGTCCTTGACGATGCCGGAGATCTGGTTGCGGTAGTCGTTCGGGTCGAAGGTGGCTACCACCACGATGATGCCGCCGGCCACGACCAGCAGCACCAGGCCGATGAGGGTCAGGAACAGCTTGAGCGGTCGAGCCATGGGCGCATGCCTTGTGAGGGTCAGGGCGCGAGTGTACCCAAGGGGGGCGGCGAGTCGCCGCGTGGTTCAGATGCCGTTCACTCGGCCGATCAGGCCGTGGCGGCGCCGGGCCACAGCCAGGCCGCGCCGCGCACGCCGCTGGAATCGCCGTGCAGGGCCGGCACCAGCCGCGTCGCCACCTCATCCGAGAACACCCAGCCGTCCCACAGGGCCGGAGCGTGGCGGTACAGCCGGTCGACGCGCGACACGCCGCCGCCCAGCACGATGACTTCGGGATCGAACAGGTTGATGACGTGCGCCAGCGCGCGGGCCAGCCGATCCTCGTAGCGACCCAACGTCGCGTTGGCGGCGGCTTCGCCCTGCGCCGCGCGCTCCACGATCTCTTCGCCGCCGAGTGCCTGCCGGGTGATGCGTAGATGGTCGGCCGCCAGCGCCGTGCCCGACAGCCAGGTTTCGATGCA
>JALRLM010000501.1 GCA_023254435.1 Hydrocarboniphaga sp. | reverse complement strand
CAGATCGCCGAATTCAAGCCCGACGCCATCGTCTCGGTGCACGCGCCCTACGGCGTGCTGGACTACGACGGCCCGCTGCGGCCACCCGAGCGCTTCGGCTATCTGCGACTGCAGCCGCTGGGCGTCTATCCGGGGTCGCTAGGCAATTACGCCGGGCTCAACCTGCATCTGCCCGTGATCACGCTGGAGTTGCCGCATGCCGGCATCATGCCCACGGGTGCGCAGTCGCAGCGCATCTGGAGCGACATGCTCAACTGGCTGGATCGCAACCTGCCGCGCGACGAACCGCCGCTCTACGAGCGCTTCGACGATCTGATCTGGCTCGGTCCCTGAGCCGACTCAGGGATTGGTGCCGAGGCCGTTGTCGTTGGCCGACGGCAGCCGTGGCAGGTCGTCGACGGCGATGGCGTCGGGCAGCTCGCCGTAGCGATGCCGCAGCCAGCGCTCGGTGAAGCAGTAGCGCGCCACGTTCGACAGATCGTAGAGATACCAGCCGTTGACCGAGCCGCCGATCACGGCGCCGACCACCGGCATGGCCCCGCTGGCCTTGCGCCAGCCCAGGTGCTTGCCGGCCTGCAGGGCGAGATTGTTGAGGCTCATGAAAGCCGCCTCCTTGGCCAGCTCGCGTTCGGCGGCGCGCTCGATGCCGTCGCGCCAGGCGGCGTCGGCGCTGTCCGAGCCCGCGCCCTGGGCGATCACCTGCAGTGCCACCTGCTTCTCTTCCACCGAATTGGCGGAGGCCAGGGCGAAGATCGCCGTACTCAGGCGTCGGCCACGTTCGCCCACCAACGGCTGGCCGTAGCAGAGCGCGGTGCGCTGTATGGTGCGAAACGCCAGCAATAGCAGGGCCGGCACGTCGGCGATCATGCCGGCCGCGCCGGCGATGCCGAGCACCGCGCCGGTGCCGCCGGCCATCACCATGGAACGCCGGCGCACGCGCGCGGCCAGCGCGTCACACTGCTCGAGCTCGACGTCGAGCAGATCTTCGACGCGCTCGACGCGCGCCTGCCTGAGCAGCGTCGCCTGTCCGGCGAAGCGCGAGGCTGTGGTCTGCACGGCCGACAGCGCCACGCGCAAGGCCTCGGCCGGAATCAGGGTCTGCACGGCCTGACTGGTCGGGCCGGCCGCCTTGTTGAACCAGCGCCCGGCCGGCGGTGGCGGCTGCAGCTGCCAGCGGCGCAGGTCGGCGAGTCGATCCAATTCGTAGCGGTTCATGCGGTCACCGTAGCCGAGCCCAGCTGAACGGGCCCTGCGATCAGGCCAGTCGCAGGCCGCCGTCCACGGGCAGCACGGCGCCGTTGACGTAGGCAGCCTCGGCCGACAGCAGGAAGCGCACCGTGCGCGCCACCTCGTCGCCGCCGCCCAGGCGCTGCAGCGGAATGCGGTTCTGTTCGGCCTGCCGCTGGGCCTCGTCCAGGTTGTCGCCGGCGCCCCAGATCATGCGGCCCGGGGCGACGCCGTTGACGCGGATGCGCGGCGCCAGCTCCATGGCCAGGCTCTCGGTGACCGACCACAGGCCGGCCTTGGCCGCGCAATAGGCGACGTAGCCCGGCATGGGCTTGCGCGCATGGATGTCGAGCACGTTGACGATGGCGCCACCGTGGCTCATGCGCGCGGCACAGGCCTTGGACAGGAACAGCGGACCCTTGAGGTTGCTGGCGATCAGGTCGCTGAACTGCGCGGGCGTCAGCGTGGCCAGTGCGGTCGGGTAGAAGCTCGAGGCGTTGTTGACCAGCGCATCGAGACGGCCCCAGCGCTGCATGATCGCCTCGACCATGGCGTCGGGCAGCGCATCGTCGGCGATGTCGCCGGCATGGCAGATGGCCGAGTCGGGCCGCGCGGCGTTGAAGCGGGCTTCGAGTTCGCGGGCACCGTCGCCCGACAGCCGGTAATGCAGCAGCAGGCGATAGCCGGCCTCGTGCAGCGCCAGCGCGATGGCGCTGCCGATGCGCCGCCCGGCGCCCGTGACGAGCGCGACAGGGGCCTCGTTCATGCGCCCGGACCTGGCGTCATTCCTGCGTCGGCAGGCTGCCGGACAGGCTGATCGTCAGGCTGTGTATGATCTGGCGAATTTCGCATTTCCCCTCCATTGTCGCCCAATCGGCCGCGCGCCGGGCGGCCCGATCCGACGCCGAATGCTCGACGCCATCCTGCTGGGCCTCATCGAAGGCCTGACCGAATTCCTGCCTATTTCCAGCACCGGACACCTGCTCATCGCCGAACACTGGCTGGGCCGCCGCTCCGATCTGTTCAATGTCGTGATCCAGGCCGGCGCCATCCTGGCGGTCACGCTGGTCTATCGCCAGCGCCTGGTCGAGTTGGCCACGGGCTGGCACAAGCCCGAGCTGCGCGACTACGTGCTCAAGCTCGGGGTGGCCTTCGTCGTCACCGCCGTGCTGGGCCTGCTGGCCAAGAAGCTCGGCGCCGAACTGCCCGAGACGGTGGCGCCGGTGGCGGCGGCGCTGATCATCGGCGGTGTCGGCATCTTCATCGTCGAGGCCTGGGCCAAGCGCCAACCGCTGCGCGAGCGCATCGGCTGGCATCTGCCGTTCGCGGTCGGCGCCGCGCAGGTGCTGGCGGGCTCGTTTCCGGGCACCTCGCGGTCGGCCGCCGCCATCTTCATCGCCATGCTGGCGGGCCTGACCGATCGCAAGAAGGCCGCGGAATTCGCCTTTCTGGTCGGCATCCCGACCATGTTCGCCGCCAGCGGCTACGAGGTGCTCAAGCTGGCGCTGAACGACGGCCTGGGCAGCGAGCCCTGGGCGGAGCTGATCGTCGGCTTCGCCGTCTCGGCCGCCGTGGGCTTCGCCGCGGTCAAATGGCTGCTCAAGTTCATTTCGGCGCACAGCTACAACGTCTTTGCGATTTATCGCATTGCGTTGGGTGTGGTTTTGTTGATATTGCTGCCCGCATAAGCACCGCAAACGCGGCGCGGGCGCACACGGCGCCCGACGAATAGCAGCAAATCGACAGAGCCATCAGGGAGGTGGGGATGAAACTCAGGGACCGCGGGTTGCAGCGGCTGTTCGGTACTTCGGCCGTCTTGCTGTGTTCCACCGGCTTGCCGCTGGCGGCACAGGCCAACGACGGCTGGTACCTGGGGCTCGAAGGCGGCGCCAATTTCGTCGACGAGCAGAACTTCAAGATCTATCACCCCGATGGCGGCGGCGCCGTGGCCGACGGCACGAGCATCGGCCAGGTCGAACTCAAGACGGGTTGGATCGGCGGACTGGTGTTCGGCAAGGCCCTGTCGAGCGGCCTGCGGCCCGAATTGGAAGTGGCCTGGCGCCAGAATGATCTCGACAGCATCCACATCGAACCGGCCGGCCTGCTCAGCGGCCTGCTGACGCCGAACGGCCAGGATCCCGATGGGGTCAAGGGCAGGGAGAACGCGCTCACCGCGATGGCCAATCTGTGGTTCGACTTCAACAAGAATGGTCGCTTCCATCCCTACATCGGCGGCGGTATCGGCGCCGCGCGCGTGGCGATGGAGAACGGCGGCTACGACGGCCAGGATTTCTTCGACGATCACGACACCGTGTTCGCCTACCAGGGCGGCGCCGGTTTCGGCTTCGACCTGAGCCCGCACTGGACGCTGTCGCTGGACTACCGGCATCTGGAAACCGATCGCAGCAAGCTCGACCTGCTGCACGATACGCCGGCAACGCGCGTCAAGTTCCGCTATCGCGCCGACTCGGCCCTGCTGAGCCTGCGCTATTCGTTCGGTGGCAAGGCGCCCGAGGCGTCGCCGACCCCCGCGCCGCCGCCCGTGGCCGTGGTGCCGCCGGTGGAGCCGCCCGCACCGCCACCACCTCCCCCGCCGCCACCCTGCGAGGCACCCGTCGCCGGCCAGTCGTTCTCGCTGGAAGGCTGCAAGGTCGGTGATCGCGTGGTGCTGCGCGGCGTGAACTTCGAGTTCGACAAGGCCACGCTGACGCCCGATGCCAAGACCCTGCTCGACATGGTGTCCGACGCCCTGCTGGCACGCACCGACATCATCATCGAGCTCGACGGGCACACCGACTCCAAGGGATCGGAGACCTACAACCAGACGCTGTCGCAGCGTCGAGCCGAGTCGGTCAAGCAGTATCTGGTCGGTCGTGGCGTCGATGCCGGCCGCATGACCACGGTGGGCTTCGGCGAAAGCCAGCCGGTGGCCGACAACGCCACCGACGAGGGCCGCGAGTACAACCGTCGAGTCGAGCTCAAGGTGACCGCCAGCCATGGCGGCGTGACCGTGGAGACCGCCAGACCCGAGTGAGGGCGGCGGTTTTCGCGGCGACTCAGGCGGTGGAGGCCGACTTCCACCGCCCGAGCGCTTGCTCGCGACGCAGCCGGATCTGCTCGCTGATCTGGGCGCCCGCGTGGCCGTCGCGCATGACCTCGGCGGCGGTGACGGTCAGCGCCACGCCGCGCGCCGCGCGCAGGTAATCGACGGCCGGATAGTCGCAGTGCTCCAGGCCCAGGCGACCGCGCGCGTCGCAGAGGCAGCTCTGCAGGGCGTTCTCGTAGAACTCGTCGGTTTTCCTGAAGGCGCCGAGGCGGTCGAGCAGGCCCAGCAGCGTGCCGGACCGCAGCTCGCGCGCCCGATGCACGTTGAGATGATCTCGCGTCACCGCCAGAGCCAGGTCGCGACAGGGGTTGGGTACGCGCAGGCGGTCGCAGAACGCCGTCACCAGCGGCAGGCCGCGCTCCTCGTGCAGGCGATGGCTCGGCCATTCGTCCTGCGGCGTTACGCCCTTGCCCAGGTCGTGCAGCAGCGCGCTGACGCGCACGGGCAGCGCGAAGCCGTGGCGCGCGGCGGCGTCGACGGCCATCAGGGTGTGCACCAGCGTGTCGACTTCGGGATGGTAGTCGGCGCGCTGTGGCACGCCGCGCAGCGCGGCCAGTTCAGGCATCACGCGCGCCAGTGCGCCGCTGGCTTCGAGGTCGAAGAAGAACACGCTGGGCCTGGACGACTCCATGAGCGCGCGCTCGGTCTCCTTCCATACGCGCTCGGCGACCAGCGCGTCGGCCTCACCGGCCTGCACCATTTGCTTCAGCAGGGCCTGTGTCTCGTCGGCGACCGCGAAGCCGCGCTCGGCATAGCGGGCATGGAAGCGCGCCAGACGCAGGATGCGCACCGGGTCTTCGGCGAAGCTCTCGGAGACGTGGCGCAGCGTCTTCGACTCCAGGTCCGCGCGACCGCCATAGGGGTCGATGATCCGACCGTCGTCATCCTGGGCCATGGCGTTGACGGTGAGGTCGCGGCGGCGCAGGTCCTCCTCGAGCGTGACATCGGGCGAGGCGTCGGTGACGAAGCCGAACGGCTGTTGCAACCGATCTTCGGCTAAAAGCCGAAAGTCAGCTAATCTTTATCGTCATCTTCTTCGTCCTCGACCGCAGCCGCTTTGGCCTTCGGGGCCACAGGCGTGGGACGGGGCGCTTCAACCTCAGGCATTTCTTCGATACG
This sequence comes from Hydrocarboniphaga sp., assembly GCA_023254435.1. Classification (GTDB taxonomy): domain Bacteria; phylum Pseudomonadota; class Gammaproteobacteria; order Nevskiales; family Nevskiaceae; genus Hydrocarboniphaga. The sequence continues at coordinate 251 of JALRLM010000501.1, read as the reverse complement.
ATCTGCCAAGGCCTCGGCGCGGGCGGCAAGCTCGGCCAACCCATCCACCACTTGCGCAGGGATGACCGCCACCTCTGCAGGCGGTTTCGCGGCTTCAAGATCCGCGATTTTCATCTGCGATTTGCGCAAAAGATCCTCGGCTTTGGCCAGCGTCTCTTCCATCGCCTTGATTTTGGTTTGCGCGGCCTCAAGCTCATCGGTTTTGGCAAGGGTTTTATCGGCTAAAAGCAGACCCGCCATCAGCAACATCC
>JALRLM010000489.1 GCA_023254435.1 Hydrocarboniphaga sp. | reverse complement strand
GGAGTCGTTGCCCGCCAGGCCTTTGCCCGTCGACCCCGCGCCACCGCTGCGCGCCGCCGCCGCACCGGCCATGTTGGCGGCAAGTTGGCTGCTGCTGGCGGCTGGCGCCGTGGAAGCATCGCTGGTCAGCAGCGGCTGATTCATCGCCTGCAAGGCATCGTCGCTGCTGCGCAGTGCCGACATCTGTTCGTTGAAGCGCATCAGGCCCGACTGCTGCGCGATCTCGCGCGCCCGCGACGGCGCGGCCTGCGCCTGCTGCGCCGCCGGCTTGGGCTGTTCGGCCGGCTGGCGTTCGACCTTGGGCGTTTCGGCCTGTGCCTTTTGCGGCTCCTTGGCCTTGGCTTCCTCCTGCTTCACCTCGGGTTCGGGTGGCGGGGGCTGCACCTCGATGCGCTCGGGCTCCGGCAGCACGATCAGTTCGCCCACGGGCGTTATCTTGTCTTCGGCCTGATCGAGCTGGAAGTGAATCAGCGGAATCAGCACCGCGAGCGCCGCCACCGGCAACACCGTGCGCGTGACGATGCGCCGAAAGCGCCGGTCGGATTCGTCGGCGTAGCTCCAGGCTTCGAGATTGCGCAGGCCGGGCTGCGCGCTGATGGCGGTCATCGGCGACCTCCTGATGCAGTAGCAGGGTATCGAATGTAGGTGTTCACAGGCTGCTGCCCTTTTTCTCGACGACGGCGAGGGAGATGCGGGCGAATCGGGCCTCGGTGCAGGTGGCCATGACTTTCTTCAGCAGGTGATAGGGGATGGACTTGTCGGCGACGATGTTGACCTCGCCGCGCGTGAGGCGATTCTGGGCATCGCCCTCGACCTGCATCAGCGGCGCCAGCAGCAGGGCCGACTTCAGCGGTGCCAGCAGCTTCACGTCGGCATTGAGCGCCTGCTGCGTCGGCATCACCGGCTGGTTGTCGACCAGGATGCTGTCGGGCGTCACCACGATGGTCACCGACAGACGCGGCTGATCCTTGATCACCGACTCGGGCAGGGTCAGCGAACGCGGACTCGGAATCACCTCGACCACCAGCGCGTTGACCAGCAGGTAGAACACCAGGATGGCGAAGATGTCGATCAGCGAGACGATGTTGATGACCACCGTCTGGCTCTTGCGACGCACCGCCCGCTCGGTGCGCCGATCGCGACGACGCGAGCTCATGGCGCCGCCTCGGGCTTGGCATCGCCCAGCGAGATCAGCGGATACAACTCGCGCGGCAGACCCAGGCTGCGGGCCTCGGCCGGCGTCAGGCGCGCCGCATCCATCACCTTCACCACATCGTCGTAGGGCACGTCGGGCGCCACCAGCAGCGTGATGCTGTTCTCCGACGGCGCCGCCTTCTTGGTCTCGACCAGCACCTCGGACAGCGCCTGGATGTTGTAGCCGGCCGGCGTGTTGTCGAGCTTGCGGATCGCCCCGTTACGGTCGGACACCACCAGCGCCCCGGGAATCAGGCTCACGGTCAGCTGCAGCGGCGGCTTCTCGGGCACCGACACGGTGTCGTTGGAGGGCAGGTTGAGCGACAGCACGTTCAGGCGCGCCGCCGCGATCGAAGAACTCACGAGCAGGAAGAACACCAGCACCGCGAAGACGTCGATCATCGACACGATGTTGAGTTCCTCGTTGCCACCCCGCTTCAGATGGCGCTCGAGCCGGCGCGTACGCCGCGCCTTGCGCGGCGGCGCCTCGTCCTCGTCGAAAGCAACCGGAGAGCTCATCGCGAACTCAGCGGCGGGCGCAGACGGCGGAGACGAAGCGCGAGCAGACCGATTCCAGGGTATCGATGAGCTCGGTGGTGCGGCTGGACAGCCAGGCATGGGCCAGCAGCGAGGGAATGGCCACCATCAGACCGAAGGCCGTGCAGTTCATGGCCTCGGAGATACCGGCCGAGAGCAGATCGGCCTTCTCGGCCGGATCGGCATTGCCCAGAGCGGCGAAAGCGCCGATCAGGCCCAGCACGGTGCCGAGCAGGCCCAGCAGGGTCGACATGTTGGAGAAGGTGCCCAGGTAATGCGTGCGGCGCTCGATGGCCGGCAGCACTTCCATGAGCCCTTCCTCGGTGGCGATCTCGACCTCGGAGCGACGGTTGTCGACCTTGGCCTGGGCAAAGCCGGTGGTCAGCAGCTTGCCGATGGCGGTGTCGGAGCCGGCAGCCAGACGCTCGGCCTCGACCAGATTACCGGCCTTGAGCAGCGGCGCGATCTTGGCCCACAGGCCCTTGTTCTCGCGCTCGGTGCGGCCCAGGAACAGCACCCGCTCCACCCCCACCGAAATGGCCAGCGCCAGCACCAGTGCGATCGGGTACATGAATATCCCACCCGACTGAAAAAACCGGATGACGTGGTTGAAAAACTCCATGAGGCGAAAACCCTTGGCTGAGGAAAATGGCGAGATGAAATTGGCCGCGATACGGCGCTCAGCGCGGATCGACGTGCGAGCGGCGATAGGCCGAGATGATCTGCTGCGTGCGCACGCGGCCCTTGAGCTCCGATGGATCGATCTTCTCGGCCGACGGCTCCAGCAGCAGGGGCGGGCGATCCGATTCGATTGGCGATTCCTCTTGCCACGGCGTGATGGTGAGACCCAGTGCGGCTTCTTCGTCGCCGATGATGCGCGTGCCGACGCCGGCATCGGTTGCGCCTTCGGCGAAGGCTGGCAGGCTCAGGGCCATCGACAGGCCGGCACACAGCGGCGCGGCGAATCGCGTGACGCGGTTCATCGTGCGACTCCGCTGGCGGCATTGCGCGGCGCGCTGCCGGCTTCGAGTTCCTTGATCCACACGCCGACCATCAGGTTGCCCTGCGCGCCGGCCATGCTCTGGTAGGCGCGGTAGGCCTTGATCGCCTTGTCGGGCTGGCGCAGCGAGACGTCGTAGAGAATGCCCAGGTTGAGCTGCGCCGGCGTGTAGTCGGGCTTGGCCTTGAGCGCCTTGAGGTACGACTCTTCGGCGAGCTTGAAATTGCCGGTTTCGCGATACAGCGATCCGAGCCAGTTCAGCGCGACGGCGTTTTCCGGATTGGCGGTGGTGGCCTTGGCGAAGCTGTCGAGCGCGCTGTTTCGCTGCTTGCCCTGCGCGTAGAGAATGCCCAGCGCGGTCAGCGGGCCCGAGAACTCGGGGAAGTCCTTGGACAGCGCGATCAGCTCGGCCTGCGCTTCGGCGTTCTGGTGCTCGCGCATCAGCTGCAGCGCCTGCTTGAAACGACGGTCGGCGGCGGTGCGATCGACTTCGGTGCGGGTGCTGGCCACGTTCTTGGCGGGCGTGCTGCTGGCCATGCTGGCGCCCGAGCGCGCCGGCGGACGGGCCGGGCCGTTGCTGCAGGCCGCCAGCGCGGCGATCAGCAGGGCCGCGCCGCCGTAGCGGACGAAGGTTTCAGAGTAGGGAGTCATACACGGTCTCGCGTTGATCCTGCTTGCCGTACTTGGCGGGCGACAGTTCGGTCAGCGCCTTGGCGCTCTGGTGGATCCAGTCGTTCCAGTGGCCCTGGCCCAGCCGCGCCAGATTCGCTTCGTAGGCGGCGATGGCTTTCTCCTCGAACGGGAAGGCCTGTTCCTCGAGCAGGATGTTGTATTGCTCCAGCGCGTCGCCCTCGAGATTGGACGGTCGGCTCGACGTCATGATGGCGCGACCGAACTCGCGATAGACGCTGCCGAGTTCGTAGGTGGCGGCGGTGGTGATTTCGGCATCGCCGGCGCGCGCCGCGCGCGTCAGCGTGGCGATGGCTTTTTCGGTCGCGGCGAGGCGCTGCGGCATGCTCTTTTCCACCGGCAGGCTCAGCGCGATGGCACGCGCCTGCAAGGCTTCGTCGCGGCCGATTTCGAGGCTGGCCTGCGCGGCCATCCTCTGCGTCGTCGCGTTGCGCGCCGAACCCGCCGCCGCGTCGGCGGCGATGATCTCCTGCAGCCAGCGCTGATAGACGCCGCGATCGTGCAGCTCGTCGCGCGACAGATCGGCCAGCCGGCGCCGCGCCTGCATCGAGCGATCGAGATCCGCGCCGCCCTTGCCGTACTGGCTCAGGTAGAACTCGTAGGCCTGTGCGGTCATCACGGGCTGGTGATCGCGGTCGTAGAGACTCGCGGCGAGCCAGGCCGAATCGCGCCGCGTGGCAGGGTTTTCGACCTCGCGACGCGCGATGCGCGTGTAGACGTCGGCGGCCTGGCGCCACTTGGAATCCTGCTCGTAGGCATAGGCCAGACGCTTGTCCACGTCGGCGCTCAGCGCGTGCTGCGGATAGCGGCTGCGGAAACTTTCGAGCGCCGCCTGCGTCGATGGCCAGTCCTTGAGTTCGGCGTAGGCGACGGCGGCGTCGTAGTCGGCGCTGGCGCGCAGCGTGGAGTCGGGCGCGACGCGACCCACACGCTGGAAGCTCGTCGCCGCGAGCTTGAGATCACCGGCTTCGCGCGCGGCCTCGCCCTGCTTGTAGACCGAAGCGGCGAGACGTTCGGTGGCGTCGCCGCGCTGCGCATCGCCGTTGGGCATGACGCGCAGCAGGTTCGTGTAGGCGACTTCGGCCAGCTCGTACTGCTTGAGCGAGTAGCGCGCGTCGGCCGTCACCGCGAGGCTGCGCAGGCGCTGTTCGGGTGTGGGCGCGGCGCCATCGGCGAGCACCTGGCCGGCGACGTCGACGGCCTGCTCGTTCTTGCCCAGCGTCAGCAGGTCTTCCGCGCTCTGCGTGAGCACGGCGTTGCGCTGCGCGTGCTGCGGCATGCGCTGGGCCAGCTGCAGGGCCGAATCCACCGACTGCTGCAGCGCCGCGTCACGCTGCGGGCCGCCCGCTTCGCGCGCGAGACGCTGGTAGACCTGCACGGAAGCGAACGCGGCTTCGGGGGCCTTGGCGAACTGCGGATAGTCGTAGGCGGCGTGCTGGTACTCCACCGCGGCCTGCTGCGTCTTGCCGCCGTCGAGCAGCGCATCGGCATACAGAATGTGCAGCTGCGGCGTGTTGGCGTCGGCCGGAAACAGCTTGAGCGTGCGCTGATACCAGTCCGCAGCGGTCAGGAAATACTGCTGGCGCCGCGTGGCCTCATTGGCGGGCGTGCGCTGGGCCAGGGCCTGATAGTGGCGCGCGATGTCGTCGTAATGACCGCGCGTGGTGGCGAGCTGCTCGGCCGTGGGCTGGCGCGTGGACCAGTAGGCGCTGTCGGGCGCGTAGGCACGCGCGTATTCCTCTTTGGCGCTCAGTACCAGATCACTGAAACCGCCGGCGCGATAGGCGTCGATGGCCAGGGTCTGGAACTGTGGCGCCAGCTCGCTCTGCGCGTGCTGCTTGCGATACGCGCCGTACATGCCGGCGGCGTCGGTGTAGCGCTGCTTGCCGAGCAGGTAGTCGCCCGATGCGCGATAGAGTGCCGACGAGAAACGCGGCTCGCTGGCCTGCTTGAAATGCTGGTTGAGCGCATCGCCGCCGCCGAGCCCGACCACGGACAGGCTGGCTGCGCGCAGCGACTCCTGCACCACGTCGCGGCGGTTCTGCTTGACGCTGCCCAGCGCGGTGTCGAAGCGATCGACCGGGCCTGCCGGCAGTTCGGCATCGATGATGCGCACGAACACGTCGAGCGAAGGCCCGTACTTGGCCTGCTGATACAAGCTCCAGCCGTACTTGTATTCGGCCGGCTGGTAGTAGCGGCCATCCTTGCCTTGTGCAAGCACGGTGGAATAAGCCTGCTCGGCCTCGTCGTAGCGCGCGCGTGCGTACAGCAGTTCGGCGGCGCGGAACACGCCGTCGCCGACCAGCGCCGATTGCGGGAAGCGCTGGCCCAGCTGCTGCAGGCTGGCGATCGAGTCTTCAGCGCGGCCGTCGAGCTGGTAGGCGCGCGCGAGCTGGTAGAGCGCGCGATCGTTGGCCGGATCGTCGGGCACCTCCTTGAGCAGCTGCTCGTAGATGGCGATGCCGCGCTTGAGATCTTCGGGCGAGCCGTCGCCGGTGTCGGCGCGCTGCACGCGCAGATAGGCTGCGCGGCGCATCGCTTCGGCGCGCACCGAGGGCTCGACCGCCGGCAGTTCGATGATGCGATCGTAGTGCTGCAGCGCCACGCCGATGTCGGCCGGCACCGGCTCCGACATCTCGATGCGCACGATGCTCGGCGTCTTGATGCGGAACATGCCGTCGGAGGTCAGTCCGTTGTCGTCGGTCACGGTGCCGACCGTCGGCGGGTCGTCGCGACCCGCCGCGGCGGTGGCGGTCCACAACGAGAGAGCCGTGGCAAACGCGGTGAGGCTGGCGGTGCAGACAACGCGCGGCTTGCTGGTTCTGCGGGGCATGGACACCGGTCTGGAAGGGCTCATTGCACGGCTCCGGTGGCCGGGCGGTCGTTGAGGCGGGCGACGGCGAAATGGGCTTCCACCAGGTAGCGCTCGGTCTGTTCCTTGATCTGCTTGATGTAGCGGGTGGCGGCGGCTTCGAGCACGCCGCGTTCGGCCACTTCGGCCGCGATCAGGCGTTCTTCGATGCT
>JALRLM010000106.1 GCA_023254435.1 Hydrocarboniphaga sp. | reverse complement strand
CAGGATGCCCGAGCCGCAGCCGTAGTCGAGTGCGTTCCAGCCGTCGATGTCGTGCGTCGCCAGCCAGTCCAGGCACAGCGCGGTGGACGGATGCGTGCCGGTGCCGAAAGCCAGGCCCGGGTCGAGCAGCAGCGTCACCGCGCCGGGTTCCTCGACTTTCTTCTCATGCGGGCAGACCCACAGGCGCTCGCCGAACTTCAGCGGCGGGCAGTCCTTGAGCCAGACGCGCACCCAGTCGCGGTCTTCGACCAGCTCGGTTTCGATCTTGAGATCGGCGCCGTCGGGCAGCTGTTCGCGCAGCGCGGCCAGCACTGGCGCGACCTCGATCTGTTCGGGGAACAGGCCGAGCGTGACCGTGTGGGCCCACAGCGGCGTCTCGCCCGGGGCGGGCTCGAGCACGGGATCGTCCTCGGCATCGACGAAACTGACCGCCGAGGCGCCGTGCGCCTGCAGGATCTCGTCGGCGAACTCGGGGTACTCGGTGCTGATGCGCAGTTGCAGCCAGGCCATTGGAAGGCGCCCAAAGAAAAAGGGGCGCGAATTATCGCGCCCCTGGGGTCCCGCTGTCCCGTCATCCGGGACTAAAGACTGACACCGGACCTACTCGGTCTGCCATTCCGCCAGCATGTCCGCCAGATAGTGAATGTTGTGTTCACCACGCTGGAACACCTTATCGGCCATGATCCGGCGCTGCAGGTTGATGTTGGTCTCGATGCCTTCGATGATCATCTCCGACAGCGCCACCTGCATGCGCGCGATGGCCGACTGACGCGTGTTGCCCCAGCAGATCAGCTTGCCGATCATCGAGTCGTAGTGCGGCGGCACGCGGTAGCCCGCATAGATGTGCGTGTCCATGCGCACGCCTGGACCGCCCGGCGGGTGGTATTTGGTGATCGTGCCGGGCGAGGGCACGAAAGTGCGCGGGTTTTCGGCGTTGATGCGGCACTCGATGGCGTGACCGCGCATGCGGATGTTGCCCTGCTTCTTGGTCAGCGGCTTGCCGTCGGCGATGCGGATCATCTCGCGGATCAGGTCCACGCCCGTGACCATCTCGGTCACCGGGTGCTCGACCTGGATACGCGTGTTCATTTCGATGAAATAGAACTGACCCTGGTCATACAGGAACTCGAAGGTGCCGGCGCCGCGATAACCGATGCGCTTGCAGGCCTCGACGCAGAGCTTGCCGATCTCGTCGCGCTGCTCGTCGGTGACGCCCGGAGCCGTGCATTCCTCGACCACTTTCTGGTTGCGGCGCTGCATGGAGCAGTCGCGCTCGCCCAGATGGATGGCGTTGCCCTGGCCGTCGGCCAGCACCTGCACTTCGACGTGGCGCGGCGTTTCCAGATACTTCTCGAGGAACACCGTGGCGTCCTTGAACGCATTGAGCGCCTCGGTGCGCGCGATCTGGATCTTGTCGAGCAGTTCGCCCTCAGTCTTGACCACCTGCATGCCGCGACCGCCGCCGCCCGAGGCCGCCTTGATCAGCACCGGGTAGCCCACTTGCGCCGCGATCGCCAGGCACTCGGCGTCGTTCTCGGGCAGGGCGCCGTCCGAGCCGGGCACGCAAGGCACGCCGGCCGCGATCATCTCGGCCTTGGCGTTGGTCTTGGAGCCCATCAGGCGGATGGTGTCGGCGCGCGGACCGATGAAGATGAAGCCGCTGCGCTCCACGCTCTCGGCGAAGTCCGCGTTCTCGGACAAGAAGCCGTAGCCGGGGTGGATGGCGTCGGCTTGCGTGATCTCGGCGGCGCTGATGATCGCCGCCATGTTCAGGTAGCTTTTCTGCGCGGCCGGAGGGCCGATGCAGACGGCCTCGTCGGCCAGCAGCACGTGCTTGAGATCACGGTCGGCCTGCGAGTACACGGCCACCGTCTTGATGCCCATTTCGCGGCAGGCGCGCAGGATGCGCAGCGCGAT
>JALRLM010000318.1 GCA_023254435.1 Hydrocarboniphaga sp. | reverse complement strand
AGCATCGACGTGCTCGAGTCGATCTCGCGCGTGACCAGCGCGGTCACGACCCCCGAGCAGCGCGGCGCAGAACGCCTCCGCGTGCTCGGTGCGGCTCACGACCGGACGGCGTCCTCGTCGTCCTCGACCTCGGCGTAGTCCTCGTCCGAGGGCACCTCGCCGTGGTCGGCAGCCGCAGCACCGCGCCTTCGCCGCGCAGCGCCTCGCTGATCAGGAAGGACCGCGAGCCCTGGTGGTACAGGATGGTCGGGTGGAACTGCATGAATTCCATGTTGGCGACGCGGCAGCCCGCGCGCCAGGCCATGGCGATGCCGTCGCCCGAGGCGCCGTAGGGGTTGCTCGAATACAGGTAGACCTGATTCGCGCCGCCCGTCGCCAGCAGCACGCACTTGGCCTGCACGGCCTCCACGCGCTTGCTGTTGCGGTCGTAGAGATAGGCGCCGACGACGCGCTCACGCGCCTCGTCGAGGATGAGGTCCAGCGACACCTGGCGCTCGCGCACCGAGATCAGCGGGTGGGCCAGGGCGACGCCGGCCAGCGTGGTCTCGACCGCACGGCCGGTGGCGTCGGCGGCGTGGACGATGCGGCGATGGCTGTGTCCGCCTTCGCGCGTCAGGTGCAGGCCTTCGGCGTTGTTGGCCGCGCCGCTGTCGAGCGTGAAGGCGACGCCGAGTTCCTTGAGCCAGCGCACCACGCCGGGGCCGCGCTCGACGGTGAACTTCACCGCCTGGTCGTCGCACAGCCCGGCACCGGCGATCAGCGTGTCGCGCACATGGGCATCGAGCGAATCGTCGTGATCGAGCACGGCGGAGATCCCGCCCTGTGCCCACAGCGTGGCGCCGGACTGCAACTGGGTCTTGGACACCACGGTGCTGCGAATGCCCATCTGCGCCAGTTTGAGCGCGCAGGTCAGGCCCGCAGCGCCGCTACCAATAATCAGAACGTCGGATTCACTCATGAGCGGGATTGGTTAGACTAGTACGCTTGTCATGCCGCGCTTACGGGCGCGGTTATCCGTAGCGCCGAAGTTTAGCGGCTATCCAAAAATCAAGGGCGAAGGCTGCGCGGCGGCGCATGAGCGAAGATCAAGTCGACGAACAGCTGGTTACCCGCGCCCAGAACGGCGACAAGCGCGCGTTCGAACTGCTGGTGCGCAAGTATCAGTACAAGATCATCCAGCTCGTCAGCCGTCTCGTCGGCGACGCAGACGCGCCCGACGTCGCGCAGGAAACCTTCATCAAGGCCTATCGCGCGCTCAACGGCTTTCGCGGCCAGAGTGCGTTCTACACCTGGCTCTATCGCATCGGCATCAACACCGCCAAGAACTACATCGTGGCGCGTGGTCGCCGTCCGTCGAACCAGGACATCGACGTCGGCGACGCCGAGCAGTACGGCCACACCGAGCATCTGTCGGACGTCGACACGCCCGAGTCGGTGCTGCTGTCCGAGGAGATCAAGCGCAAGGTCGGCGAAACCATCGCCAAGCTGCCGCCCGACCTGCGCCAGGCAATCACGCTGCGCGAGATCGAAGGGCTCTCCTACGAGGAGATCGCCGAAGTCATGAATTGCCCGATCGGCACCGTACGCTCACGTATCTTTCGGGCTCGCGAAGCCATCGACGCCGTGGTCCAGCCTTTGCTTGGGTAGCCTTCGGCGTAATTCAAGGGAAAGCGCCCGTACAATTTGTAACAAAGCGGAACTTTCATCCGTGGATGTGGTTTAGCCTTCATCAACGCTGAACTCAGCGCGTCCTCAAGGTGGCTTTCGATGTCCAACGAATCCCTGTCCGCGTTTTTCGATGGCGAGTGCAACGACGCCGAACTGGACCGTCTGCTGCGTCAGATGGAATCCAGCCCGGAGATGGCACAGCGCTGGAGCCGCTGGCATCTGCAGCGCGAGCTCACCGACGGTACCGCCCTGGCGCCCGAGGTCTGCATCTGCTCCGGCGTGATGGCCGGGCTCGAGGAGCCGGTGCGCGCAGGTCGCGTGGTCGACATGTCGGCCTGGCGCCGTCGCATCGTCGCGCTGCCGTGGAAGCCGGCGGTCGGATTCGCCGCCGCCGCCTCGATGGGCGCCGCCGCGGTGCTGTTCCTCGGTCCGCAGCACGGTCTCACCGGCGTGC
>JALRLM010000294.1 GCA_023254435.1 Hydrocarboniphaga sp. | reverse complement strand
TGCCGCGCCTGGGCCACGGCATCGGCGATGCCGGCCTGCACGTCAGCCGCACCCGGCTGCTGCTGTGCCGCCAGAACCTGGCGATGCTGCAATGCCTGTCCGACCAGCATCCGCAGGCGCCGATGAGCCTGCCGCGCGACGCGCTGCCGCGCTTCCTCGACGCGGCGTTGGGCGGCGAGCGCGGCGTCATGACCGCGCCCGATCATCGCGACCGGCTGGTCGTCGCGGCCTACCGCCCGGTGCCCGAGCTGGGCCTGGTCGCCGTGCTGAGCGCCGACGTCGACGAGTTGTACCTGCCGCTGACGCGCACCTTCTACGTTTCGCTGTTCGGTCTCGTGCTGCTGGCCGTCGGCGGCGGCTGGGTGCTGCAGCGGCAGATCGAGCCGATGACGCGCCGGCTCGTGCAGGCCGAGGCACGGGCCTCGGCCAACGCGCACGAACTCGAAGGCAGCCAGGCCGTGCTGAGCAGCCTCTACAACCATGCGCCGCTGGGCATTCTCGTGCTCGACGTCAACGGCGTGATCGTGCGTGCCAACGAGTGCGCGGCGCAGATCTTCGCTTACCCGGTCGGCACCATGGTCGGCATGATCGTCGACCTGCTGATTCCGCCCGACTACCGCACCGCCTACCGGCTGCGACGTGCGCGCTACTTCACCACGCTGCCCGGCCGGCTGGCGCGTGCACCGCGGCAGATCAGCGGTCGCAAGCGCAACGGCGCCGTGGTGCCGCTGGATCTGCTGCTCAGCGCGATCCAGGTCGGCGAGCGCCGCTTGCTCGTGGTGATGGTCAGCGACATTTCCCAACGCAAGCGCGCCGAGCAGTCGCTGCGCGAATCCGAGCAGCGGTTCCGCAGCATCATCGAACATGCGCCGATCGGCATGGCGTTGATCTCGCCGAGCGGCCGCTGGCTCGAGCTCAATGCCGCGCTGTCGGCGCTGACCGGCTACAGCGCCGACGATCTGCGCAAGCTGACGTTCCACGACCTGATGCATCCCGACGATTACGAGGATGACGCGCATCAGCACGAACGCCTGCTGGCGCGCGAGATCGGCAGCTATCAGGCCGATCGCCGTTACCGTCGCCGCGACGGTCGCTACGTCTGGGTCGTGGTCGCGGTCTCGCTGGTGCGCGACGCCGGCGGCCAGCCGCTGCATTTCATCGTCCAGTTCAAGGACAACGAGGAGCGTCGTCGCGCCGAGGAACAGCTGCATTCCGCGCTGGCGCTGCAATCGGCCATCGTCACCTCGGCGCATGCGGCCATCATCGCCACCGATTCGGCCGGCACCATCGTCAGCTTCAACACCGCCGCGCAGCGCATGCTGGGCTATGCCGAAGATGAAGTGATCGGGATGATGAATCCGCTGCGCCTGCATGATCCGCAGGAGGTGGAAATCCGGGCCCGCGAGCTGAGCCATCAGCAGAGCCGCCTGATTCTGCCGAGCTTCGAGGCGCTGATCGCGCCCGTGCGCTTCTCCGGCGCCGACCAGCGCGAATGGAGCTACGTGCGCAAGGACGGCACGAAGTTTCCGGTGCTGCTGTCGACCACCGCGCTGCGAGACGACAGCGGCACCATCACGGGATTTCTGGGCGTGGCCACCGACATCTCCGATCGCAAGCGCCAGGAAATCCAGATCCGCGCCGCGCTGCACGAGAAAGAGACGCTGCTGCGCGAGGTCTACCACCGCGTCAAGAACAACCTGCAGGTGGTCAGCAGCCTGCTGAACCTGCAGTTCCGTTCGGCCCCGCCGGGTCCCGCGCAGGCCGCGGTCAAGGAGGCCGCCGAGCGCGTGCGCACGATGGCGTTGGTGCACGAGAAGCTGTATCGCTCGCCGACGCTGTCGGCGATCGCGCTCGACGACTACCTGGGCGATCTGGTCACGCGCGTGGCCGCGTCGGCCGATGCCGGGCGCCGCCACATCGAAGTCGAATGCCGCTGCGTGGAGCTGGAGATCGGTCTCGACACCGCGGTGCCGCTGGGCCTGATCGTCAATGAACTGCTGTCCAACGCCTTCAAGCATGCGTTTCCGGAAGGACGCGGCGGGCACATCGCCATTGATGTCGAGGCCGACGAGCAGCAAGTGACGCTGAGCGTGACCGACGATGGTTTAGGCCTTTCGGCGGATGCCGGCCGCCATCCGTCCGCTTCGCTGGGGCTGGTCCTGGTGCGGTCCCTATCGTCGCAGCTGGATGGCCATTTCGTGCTCGAATCCCAATCCGGGACCCTGGCGCGGCTGATCCTGCCGCGCGCGCGCTGCATCGATCCGGCGGCACCGCGTCTGCAGTCGGAACACGAACCGCGCTGAGCAATCGAACAACCAACCAGAAGAACGTCGTCAGTGGAGCCGGTATGGCAACCGTATTGATAGTCGAAGACGAAGCGATCGTGGCGCTGGACCTGTCGGCCCAGATCCAGGATCTGGGGCACAAGGTGGTCGGCATCGCCGACAACGCGGCCGATGCCATCCGCCTGGCCGGCATGCACCGGCCCGACCTGATCCTCATGGATGTGGTCATCAAGGGCGATCGCGACGGCATCGAGGCGGTGCGCGTCATCCACGCCGAGCAGTTCATCCCGGTGATCTTCCTGACCGCGTTCAGCGATACGCAGACGGTCGATCGCGCCACGCAGGTCGGTCCGCACGGCTATCTCAACAAGCCCTTCCAGCTGCGCGAACTGCGCGCGGCGATCCAGATCGCGGTCTACAAGGGCCAGATGGAAGCCAGCCTGCGCGACTCCGAGCAGTGGTTCGCTTCGGCGCTGCGCTGCGTCGGCGAAGGCGTGGTGGCCAGCGACGAACGCGGTCTCGTGCGTTTCATGAACCCGGCCGCCGAACGCATCACCGGCTGGTCGGTGGCCGAGGCGCTCGACCAGCCCGTGGGCCGCATCCTGCGCATCGCCGGTACTGATCCGGATGCCGCTTTCGGCACCGGCGGTCGCGACGAGGAACCCGGCGTGCTGCGCGAGTACGGCACCGTGATGGTGACGCGCGCGGGCCGCTCGATCCGCATCGACGAATCGTCGGCGCCGATCCACGATCACGACGGCCGCGAACTGGGCCGCGTCACCGCGTTTCGCGACGTCACCGACCGCGTGCGAACCGAACAGTCGCTGCGCGAGAGCGAGCAGCGCTTCCGCAGCACCTTCGACCATGCGCCGCTGGGCATGGCGCTGGTCGGTCTCGATGGCCGCTTCCAGCAGGTCAACAAGGCGCTTTGCGATCTGCTGGGCTACGACAGCCAGCGCCTGCTGAGCCTGAACCAGGATCGCCTGTCGCACGCCGAAGACCGCGCCATGGAGCGCCAGCGCCTGCATGCGCTGTTCAGCTCGGGCCAGCCGTCGATCCAGTTCGAGAAACGCTATCGCCGCGCCGACGGTGCCACGGTGTGGGCGCTGGTGTCGGTGTCGCTGCTGCGGCCCTGGGAAAAGTCCTGCCGCTATCTGTACCAGATCAACGATCTGACCGAGCGCCGCAAGGTCGAGCAGCAGCTGGCCCAGCTCGCGCACCAGGACAGCCTGACCGGCCTGGCCAACCGCGCCGGCCTGGGCGTCGAGGCCGATCGCCTGCTGACCCTGGCCGCGCGTAGCCGCAGCCCGCAGCAGGCCATCGGCGTGCTCTACGTGGACCTGGACCGCTTCAAGCAGGTCAACGACACCTTCGGCCACGAAATCGGCGATCGCCTGTTGCAGGTGGTGGCCGATCGCCTGCGCTCCTCGGTGCGCGAGGACGACTGCGTGGCGCGTCTGGGCGGTGACGAATTCGTGCTGCTGCTGCCCAACGTGCGCGGTGACACCGACGTCGTCAGCGTCGCCGAAAAGCTGCGCCGCTGCGTCGAGGAGCCGGTGCTGATCGACGACTTCGAGCTCGGCGTCAGCGCCAGCATCGGCGTCAGCCGCTACCCGACCGACGGCACCGACCTGCCGGCGCTGCTGCGCTGCGCCGACAGCGCGCTGTACCAGGCCAAGGCCGAAGGCCGCGCCAACGTGCAGGTGTTCCGCGGCGAAATGCTCAAAAAGCTGCAGGACCGCTTCGCGCTCGAGCGCGCGCTGCATGGCGCCATCGAACGTGGCGAGCTGCTGCTGCACTACGAACCGATCATGCCCATCGACGGCACCAGGCCGGTTGCCGCCGAGGCCCTGCTGCGCTGGAAGCATCCTGAGCGCGGCCTGATCGGGCCCAATTCGTTCTTCGACGTCGCCGAAGAGAGCGGGCTGATCCTGCGCATCGGCACCTGGGTGATCCGCCAGGCCTGCCTCGACGCCGTGGCCTGGCCCGAAATGGACGGTCCGGCGCCGGTGGTCTGCGTCAACCTGTCGGCCAAGCAGTTCCGTTCGGCGACGCTGGTGCGCGACGTGGTCCAGGCGCTGCAGGAAAGCGGCCTGCCGCCGCAGCGGCTATGCCTGGAACTGGCCGAAAAGCTGCTGCTGGGCGAGACCGAGCAGAACATGCCCACGCTCGATGCGCTACGCGCGCTGGGCGTACAGATCGCCATCGACGATTTCGGCACCGGCTATTCGTCGCTGGGTTTCCTCAAGCGCTTCGCGCCGAGCAGCCTCAAGATCGACCGCGCCTTCGTGCGCGACATCGCCCACGATCCCGACGACGCGGCGATGGTGCGCGCGGTCATCGGCGTGGCACGCACGCTCAACGTCGGCGTGGTTGCCAAGGGCGTCGAGACCGAAGCCCAGCGCAGCCTGCTGGCCGAGGAAGGCTGCATCGGCGTCCAGGGCTGGCTCTACGCGCGCGGTCGTCCGGCCGCCGAATTCAACGAGTGGCTGCGCCTGCACTGAGCGCCGCCGGTCGCGGAATCCGACGCTCGCGCAGGGCTGCGGCAACACCGCGATGAGGCCCGGTCCGACGAACCGCTGAGCCACACATCGGCGCTACTATGCGCGACCCACCGCCTGCGTCGCAGGACGGCCGGATCACAAAAAGGAGAGCCGATGGCCAGAAAGATGAGTCCGCTGGACGCCTCGTGGCTGTTTGTGGATTCACCGCGCACGCCCATGCACGTCGGTGTGCTGGCCATCTTCTCCAAGCCGGACGATGCCGAGCCGGATTTCATCAAGAGTCTGTTCGCGCATCTGCGCGGTCCGCACGGCTTTGCACCACCGTTCAATCTGCGGCTCAAGCGGCCCAAGCTGCAGCTGCTGTCCAGCCGGCTGATTCCGGCCTGGGAAGAAACCAACGAGGTCGATCTCGAATATCACCTGCGCCACTCGGCGCTGCCGCAGCCCGGCGGCGAACGCGAGCTGGGCGTGCTGATATCGCGGCTGCATTCCTACGCGCTCGACTTCAGCCGGCCGCTGTGGGAATGCCACATCATCGAAGGGCTAGAGAACGGTCGCTTCGCGCTGTACATGAAGATGCACCACTCGCTGGTCGACGGCGTCGGCGGCATGCGCATGGTCAGCCGCCTGCTGTCGCCCGATGCCCATGCCGGCAACCTGCCGCCGCCCTGGGCCGTCGGCAGCGGCGAGAAGAAAACCAGCGGTGCGCTGCGCCGACGCGGCTCGCCCTGGCAGCAGCTGGCCGATCAGCTCAAGCGGCAGGCCGGGCATGCGCCCGAGGTCGGCAAGGCGCTCATGGAGACCTGGACCGAGGCGGTGCAACAGCATCACCCCGAGCTGGGCTCACCGTTCCGGGCGCCGTTGTCGATGCTCAACCGCAAGATTTCGGCGCAGCGCCGCTTCGCCACCCAGTACTACGACCTGGCGCGCATCCGTGCGCTCGGCAAGCGCGCCAAGGTCACCGTCAACGACGTGTTCCTGTGCATGTGCGCGGGCGCGCTGCGGCGCTACCTGGCCGAACTGGGCCGGCTGCCCAACGAGGCCCTGACGGCCGGGCTGCCGGTATCGGTGCGCACCGCCGACGACAACGGCAGCGGCAACGCCATCAGCTTCATCATCGCCAACCTGCATACGCACATCGCCGATCCGCTGGAGCGCCTGGCCGCGATCAAGGCCAGCACGCTGCAGGCCAAGCAGCGCTTCCTCAAGCTGCCGCGCGAGGCGGTGACCGGCTATACCGCGCTGTTCATGGCGCCATTCATGCTGCAGCTCGTGACCGGGCTCGGCGGGCTGACGCGGCCGATGTTCAACGTCACCATCTCCAACGTGCCGGGTCCATCGTCGGTGCTGTACTTCAACGGCGCGCGCATGGAGCAGATGTATCCGGTGTCGCTGCTGAGCCACGGCCAGGCGCTCAACATCACCGTCGTCAGCTATGCCGGGCAGTTCAACGTCGGCTACACGGGTTGCCGGGAAACGCTGCCGCACGTGCAGCGCCTGTCGGTCTACACGGGCGAGGCGCTGGAGGAGCTGGAGCGTCTCGTCGAGGCTTGAGGTCCTAGAAGTTGATCGCCTCGCGCAGCGTCGCGTGCAGGGCCGGATTGGCGGCCAGCACGCTGGTGGTGGGCAGGCCCACGGCGTCGCCGCGCAGGTCGGTGAACACCGCGCCGGCTTCGCGCAGGATCACGGTCAGCGCGGCGATGTCGAGAATGTTGACGTCGGCCTCGACCACGGCGTCGATGCGACCCGTCGCCAGCAGGTGGTAGTGCAGAAAGTCGCCGTAGCCGCGGATGCGGTGCAGGCGCGGGATCAGCGCCCCCAGTCGGTTCCAGGCCTCGGCCTTGCGCGCCAGGCTGGCGAGATTGCCGGTGGATAGCGTGGTCTTCTCGATGGCGGTGGCCGTCGACACGGCCAGCTTCTGGCCGTCCAGCCAGGCGCCCTGGCCTTTCTCGGCATAGAGGATCTCGCCGCGGTTGTCGTTCCAGCACGGCGCACTCGACACGCCGAGAATCAGCTCGCCCTTGTGCATCAGCGCGATCTGCACCGAGAACATCGGATAGCCGCGCACGAAGCTCTTGGTGCCGTCGATGGGGTCGACCAGCCAGACGTAGTCGGAATCGATGTCGCTTTTGCCGGTTTCCTCGCCGAAGAAGCCGTGGTCGGGAAAACGTGCCTGCAGCAGGCCCTTGATGATCTTCTCGGCGGCCACGTCGACTTCGGTGACCGGGCTGGCGTCGGCCTTGTACTCGACCTGGAAGTTGCCGCGGTAGGCCCGGCGGATCAGGTCGCTGGCGGCTTCGGCGGCGGCGAGCGCGGCGTCGAGAAAGGGGCTGGTCATGGCGTCGGCCGGCGGTAAAAAGGGGCGCGAATCATAGCGCGCATGACCGGCGGCTCCACCTTCGGCGGTGGTTTGCGTCAGAGACAGCGTCCACATCGATCCTTAGAATCCCCGTCGCAGGTGCCTGCGGACCGCTCGGTCCTAGGGTGAAACGGGAAGTTCGTCAGCAAGCGAACGCTGCCCCCGCAACGGTAGATGGGAAGCCTCGGCGATACGCCACTGGGTCCACGGACCCGGGAAGGTGCCGAAGGCCATGCCCATGAGCCCGGAGACCGGCCTGCACGCATAGATCTCGTGGTCGCGGTGGGCGACTGATCGGGTGACTCGTCGACCGAGCCATCACCGACCACGGGCGTTCCAGCGCAGGACGGCGAGGGCTCGGTGGCGGCGACTCAGCGATACGGATGGCGATACGGCTTCGGGGTGCTGCTGGCCCTGGCGCTGCCGTGTGCGCCGGCGGCCTTCGCCGACGAGCGTCCTGCCGTCGCGCTCGATCCCGTATTCGTCGAAGGCCAGCGCGTCGAAGTGCTCGACAGCGGCGTGGTGATCGCCGTGCCGGTATCGCCACTGGGCGCCAGCAGCCTTGCCGAACTGCTGGCGGCACTGCCCGGCGTGCAGGTGCGCAGCAGCGGTGGCCTGGGCAGCTATGCCGAGGCCAGCCTGCGCGGCAGCAGCGGGCGGCAGGTGCGCGTGCTGCTCGACGGTCTGCCGCTCGACAGCGGCGGTGGCGAGGCGCAGTCGCTGTCGCTGATCAGCCCGCTGCTGCTCGACGAGGTGACGATCTACAAGGGGCGTGTGCCGGTCGGCCTGGGCAGCGGACTGGCCGGCAGCATCGACCTGCACAGCCGCCGCGAGCTCGCCGCGCCGGTGGTCGCTGCCGCCAGCCTCGGCAGCTTCGGCCAGCGCCAGCTCGACGTGGCCGCGCAGCTCGGCGACGTGCAAATGGCGGTCGGCACGCAGGCCGCCGATAACGACTTCCGCTACGTCAACGAGTACAGGCCCTACGACCCAAACGATCCCGAGCGCTCGGCCAGCGAGCCGCGACGCAATGCGGCCACCGATCAGCAGTACGGTCTGCTGCGCTACCGCGGCGCGCTCGACTTCACCGCGCACGTCGTCGACGACCACCAGCAGCTGCCGACGCGGCTCAATTCGGCCGCCTCCGGCGCGAGCTTGGACACGCGCTCCCATGCCGTCGCGCTGGCCCTGCCGGAGCAGTCGGACTGGGCCGCTTCGCTGTCCTACCGCACGACGCGCGAGACCTATTCCGATCCCGACAGCCAGATCGGCCTGGGTGCCCAGCAGACGCGTTCCGACACCCATCGAACGCTGCTGAGCGCGGGTCGCGAGCGCGCGTTCTGGCAGCACAGCAGCAGCGCGGAGTTCATCGAGTACACGGCCGAGGACTCGCTGGGCACGGTGCCCACGAGCTCGGCACGGCGCCTGTCCCTGGGTAGCGGCGTCGGCGTCAACAGCGATCCCGACCTGGCGCGACCGCGGCATTACAACGCCGCCCTGCAGGCGACCTGGTCGCAAGAGGCGTCGGCCGGCGAGCAGGACCACACCTGGCAGATCGAACCCGCGATCGGTGCCACGCAGAAACTTGGCGACGACTGCGTGGCCGCCGGCAACCTGGGCTATCGCAAGCGCCTGCCGACTTTCTTCGAGCGCTACGGCGATCGCGGCCTGTTCCGTGGCAATCCGGATCTGGAGCCCGAAAGCGCCCGCTATGCCGACATCGGCGGCCGCTGCGGATTCGGCACCGCGGTGCAGCGCCTGGAGCTGACCAGCTTCGCGCAGGACCTGCACGACGTCATCAGCCCGGTCTACAACGCGCAGGGCGTGGGCCGCTCGATCAACACCGAGCGCGGCCTCATCTATGGCCTCGAGCTGTCGGGCGCGGGCGCCGCCTTCGGCCTGGGCTGGCAGCTCGGCGGCACCTGGCAGCGCACCGAGGATCGCAGCC
>JALRLM010000291.1 GCA_023254435.1 Hydrocarboniphaga sp. | reverse complement strand
TGCGCCGGGCTGCACGGCGTGGCGCGCAAGCAGCGCAGCCAGGCGGTGAGCACGGCCAAGCGCGACTGCGGCCTGACGCAGGTCGGCTCGCGCCTGATCGGCAATCTGTCCAAGGGCTATCAGCAGCGCGTGGGCCTGGCGCAGGCCATCATCCATCGCCCCGACGTGATCGTGCTCGACGAGCCCACCGTGGGCCTGGATCCGATCCAGATCCGCGAGATCCGCCACCTGATCGCCGAACTCGGTAACCAGCACAGCGTGATCCTGTCGAGCCACATCCTGCCCGAGATCCAGGCGGTGTGTGATCGCGTGATGATCATCAACAAGGGCCGCTCGGTCTACGACGCCAAGATCGACGCGCATCTGGGCAAGAGCGGCCTGGTGGTGGTGTTCGCCAACCCGCCGTCGGCCGAGCAGCTCAGGCTGCCCGGCGTCAACAAGGTGGAGACCGGCCCGGCCGGACGCTTCCTGCTGGAACTCGCCGATGGCGTCGATGCGCGCGACGCGCTGGTCGAGGCCGCTGTTCACGGCGGCTGGGGCCTGCGCGAACTGCGCCTGGAAACGCGCACGCTGGAAGAAATCTTCGTCGAACTGACTTCGGGTGAAGCCACCCTGCGCGAGGCCGCGTAAGCCATGAGCAACATCCTGACCATCGCGCGCCACGAAGTGCGCCGCATCTTCGTCTCGCCGCTCGCCTGGGCCGTGCTGGCCGTGAGCCAGGTGATCTTCGGCTACGTCTTCATCGGCATGCTGATGCAGTACCTGCGCAACTACCAGATGTCCGATCAGTTCACCGGCGTGTCCGACTACATCGGCGGCGGCCTGTTCGGCACCGCCACCATCGTGCTGCTGCTGGTGATGCCGCTGATGACGATGCGGCTGTTTTCCGAGGAACGCAAAAGCAACACGCTGACGCTGCTGTTCTCGGCGCCGGTGTCGCTGATCGAGATCGTGCTCGGCAAGTTCGTGGGCCTGCTCGGCTTCGTCGCCGCCATGGTCGCGCTGCTGGCACTGATGCCGGTTTCGCTGCTGTTCGCCACGAATCTCGACATGGGCCGCATCGCGGCGGGCCTGCTGGGCCTGTTCCTGATCACCATGTCGTTCGGCGCGGCGGGCATCTTCATCTCCTCGCTGACGCGCGAACCCACCATCGCCGCCATCGGCAGCTTCGGCCTGCTGCTACTGATCTGGCTGCTGCGCATGCCCGCCCAGTTCGACGGCGGCTTCAAGGACGTGTTCGAGTACCTGTCGCTGATCAGCCACTACCAGGACCTGATCAGCGGATTGTTCAATCTCTCCGACGTCGTCTACTACCTGCTGTTCACCGCACTGTTCCTGTGGCTCACGGTGCTGCGCCTGGACATGGAACGCAACTGATAGAACCGACGACAAGATCATGAACAAGAAAAAACTCTATCTGCAGCAACTGATCAGCGCGCTGCTGTTCGTCGTCGTGCTGGTGCTGGTCGGCTGGCTGTCGGTGCGCCACGACCTGCATTGGGACTGGACCGCCGGCAAGCGCAACACGCTGACCGAAGCCAGCAAGACGCAGCTCGCGTCGATGAAGGACCCGGTCAAGTTCATCGCCTTCGCCTATCCGGGCTCGGAAGAACGCAGCTCGGTGGAATTCTTCGTCGAGCGCTACAAGCGCCTGAAGCCCGACATCCAGATCGAATTCATCGACCCGTCGAGCCAGCCGCAGAAAGTGCGCGAGTACAACATCACCTATGCCGGTGAAGTGGCGCTCGAATACCAGGGTCGTCGCGAGAATCTGCGCGGCCTGTCGGAGCAGACCATCACCACCGCGCTGCAGCGCCTGTCGTACACGGGCGACAACTGGATCGTGTTCCTCGAAGGCCATGGCGAGCGCAGTCTCGAAGGCCAGGACACGCAGTCGATCTCGCAGTTCGTGCAGGTGCTGCGCGACAAGGGCCTGAAGGTTCAGGGCCTGAACCTGGTCAAGACGCCGCAGATTCCCGACAACACCTCCACGCTGGTCATCGCCAGCCCGCAGAGCGCGCTGTTCGACGGCGAGATCAAGCTGATCCAGCAGTATGTCGACAAGGGCGGCAACCTGCTGTGGCTGGCCGATCCGGACTTTACGCCGGGCCTGCAGCCGCTGGCCGATACGCTGGGCATCAGCTGGCAGAACGGCTTCGCCGTCTTCCCCGAATACGAGGCCCTGGGCACCGGACATCCGGGCATCTTCGCCGCGCTGGGCTATCCGCCTTCGGCCGTCACGCAGGGTCTGGAGCAGGTGACGCTGTTCCCGCTCGTGCGCTCGCTGGTTGCCAAGACCACGGCGGGCTGGAGCGCGCAGCCGCTGCTCACCACCACCGAAACCGCATGGCTGGAAACCGGCGCGCTCGATGGCGGCCCGGTGAAGCTCGACGTCGACAAGGGCGACATCGCCGGCCCGCTCAACATCGGCATGACGCTGACGCGCGACAAGCCCGGCGCCGAAGCGCCCAAGGCAGCCGAGCCGGGCCAGCCGCCCGCGCCCACGCCGCAGCAGCGCGTGATCGCCATCGGCGACGCCGACTTCCTGTCCAACGGCTATCTGGCGCAGCTCGGCAACCAGCAACTCGGCATCAACATCGTGCAGTGGCTGGCCGCGCGCGACAGCCAGATGAACGTCGACGTGCCCAAGGCGCCCGACGTGGATCTGTTCCTGCCCGACTGGGCGCTGGCGCTGATCGCTGGCGGCTTCGTGATCTCGCTGCCGCTGATCCTGCTCGGCATCGGCATCGGACGCTGGATCAAGCGCCGCCGCAAGTGATGACGCCATGAACCGCACCTACCTCAACCTCGGCCTGCTCGTGGTCGTCGGCGGACTCGGCGCCGCGCTGTGGCTCGGCGACAGAAAGGACGACGCCAAGAAACCGCTGACGGCGCTGTCGCCGTCAGCGGTCGAGCGCATCGCCATCGAACATCCGGGTTCGCCGGCGATCAAGCTAGCCAAGCAGGATGGCGTCTGGAAACTGCTAGAGCCCGTGGCGGCCGACACCGACAGCTTCGAGGTCAGCGCGCTCGTGGGCCTGGCCGATACGTCGCGCGAAGGCGTGCTCGAAGGCGCGAGCAATCTCGCCGAACTGGGGCTGGATCCCGCCGCTTTCCGCATCACGCTCAACGACCAGACGCTGGACTTCGGCGGCGACGAGCCGCTCAAGTACCGCAAGTACGTGCGCGTGGCCGGCGGCGATGTGGCGCTGATCCAGAATCCGTCCAGCGCCGCGCTCGACAAGGACTACAGCGACCTGGTGTCCAAGAACCTGCTGCCCGAAGGCGCCGCGATCAAGCGCCTCGCGCTGCCGGGCCTGAGCATCGAGCAGAACGCCGCAGGCCAGTGGACCTCGGCCGAGCACGCCGACGCCAAGGCCAGCGATCTGCAGGCCGTGGTCGATGCCTGGACGGCGGCCAAGTCGATGTGGAACGGCGCCGAGCCCGTCGCCAGCGTCGAAGGTGGCGAGAAGGTGACGGTCACGCTGGCCGACGATCGCGTGCTGAACTTCGTGATCGCCGCACGCGATCCGCAGTTCCTGCTCGCGCGCCCTGAAATCGGCGTGCGCTACACGCTGGACAAGACGCTGGCCGAACGGATGCTGGGCCTGCCCAAGCCCGCACCCGCGACGCCGGCCGCATCGCCGACCGATCTGCCCGAAGCCGCGGCCCCGACCACCGATCTGCCCGCGCCCACGCCCTGAAGTCCAGGCGTCTCGATGCCCGAACTGCCCGAAGTCGAAACCGTTCGCCGCGGCATCGAACCCCATGTGCTCGGTCGCCGCATCGAGCGCGTGGTGGTCCGTGAAAGCCGCCTGCGCTGGCCGGTCGAATCGGGCCTTGCGCAGCAGCTGATCGGGCGGCGCATCGAAGGCACGCAGCGGCGCGGCAAGTATCTGCAGCTGGTGCTCGACAACGCCGATCGCCTGCTCGTGCATCTGGGCATGTCGGGCCGGCTGTTCGTGCTACGAGCCGGCCATGCCCTGCTCAAGCACGATCACGTCGACATCGAACTCGACGACGGCGCGATGCTGCGTTTCAACGATCCGCGGCGTTTCGGCGCGGTGCTGCTATGGCGTGCCGGCGAGCCGCTGCATCCGCTGCTGGCCGGCATGGGGCCCGAGCCGTTCTCCGACACCTTCGATGGCGAGTATCTGTACGCGCTGTCGCGCGGACGTCGGGCGCCGGTCAAGACCTTCATCATGGACGGCGGCGTGGTGGTCGGCGCGGGCAACATCTACGCAGCCGAATCGCTGTTCCGTGCCGGCATCAAGCCCACGCGCGCGGCCGGCGACGTGAGTCGCCCGCGCTACGACAGGCTGGCGCAGGCGATACGCGAGGTGCTGGCGGCGGCCATCGAACAAGGCGGCACCACGCTGCGCGATTACGCAGGCGCCGATGGCGCGCCGGGCTATTTCCAGCAGACTCTCGACGTCTACGGCCGAGAAGGTCTGCCCTGCCATGCCTGCGGCAAGCCGATCCGCCGTATCGTCATCGGTCAGCGATCGAGTTTCTACTGTCCGCATTGCCAGCGCTGAGGCCCGTGCTCACGTCGAGCACGGCGCTCTGCGCCTCCGACGGCGCAGCCGCAACAGCCGCGTCACCGGTGGGCTTGAGCAGCACATCGACGGTCTGGCCCTGGTCCGTTGTCGCCGATAGCAGCAGGCTCTGGTCCTCGGTCATCGCGGCTCCCGCCTCGAGCACGCGCTCGCGCTGACCCACGAGCAGATTGGATGGACGCAGGATCAGCGCACGCGGCAGGCCTTCGCGATCGATCAACAGCTTGGCGCGGCTGTTGTCGGGCAGGATCACAGGCACGGCCGATTCGTTCATGCGGCGCGCGCGTGGCGAATCGGCCTCCAGCAGGTGAATGGGT
>JALRLM010000266.1 GCA_023254435.1 Hydrocarboniphaga sp. | reverse complement strand
CGGGCCACCAAAGGTAACTTTGGTGATCGCGCTCACCGGGAAGTCGATCGTCTGGAGCAGCTCGCCGGTCGGTGCATAGCGGCGCACGCCCCAGCCATTGTAGAGGCTCACCCAGACGCAGCCTTCGGCATCCACGGCCTGACCCGGCGCTGTCTGCGGGCACTTGTCGAGGTAGTCCGGCACGCCGTCACCATCGGAGTCGAGCGGGCAGCCATCCGGTCCGACCTTCACGCCCATCGGAGTACCCGGGCACTTGTCGTTGATGTCCGGCACGCCGTCGCCATCGGAGTCGGTGTCGAGCGGGCAACCGTCGGCACCCACCGGCGAACCCTTGGGCGTGTTCGGGCACTTGTCGAGATAGTCCGGAACGCCGTCGCCGTCCATGTCGACCGGGCAGCCGTCGGAATAGACCTGCACGCCACGGGGCGTGTCAGGGCACTTGTCGAGCTTGTTCGGCACGCCGTCGCCATCGTCGTCGGCCGGGAAGGCACCGAACTTGTAGGCGAGGCCAATGCCGATATCCCAGAGGTAGTAGGTATCGTCGGGAACGATGTCCTTGCTCTGGATGAAGTCGAGGTTGTAGCGCGCCTGCAGCTTGAGCGCGAGATGGTTGCTCAGATCGATCATCGCACCGCCACCGACACCGACGCCCGGACCGTTGAGCTTCTCGCCCAGAAAGTCGACGAAGTGGTAGTTGACGCTGCCGATCACGTACGGACGGACCGAAAAGTCCTGCGGCAGGAAGAAGCCCAGCGCATTGAAGCCAACGTAGGGGCGCTCGTAGTCGTACTTCGACTCGATCCCGCTGACGTCGAGTTTGGAGTAGCCACCCTCGATTTCGAAGTTGAAGAACTCGGTAATCGGACGGCCGACGGAGATCGAGCCCGCCGGTCCCATGTCCGTGTCCGCGAACGTGAACCCGATAGACGGGGCCGCATACCAGCGATAGTCGATCTCCGTTTCCTGCGCCTGAGCAAAACCCGCCCACAGCAGCGCAGCGAAAGCAAAGCAACCCTTTCTCAGCATCACAATCTCCCTTGAAATTCGGTACCGCGTCCCGCTGTTCAGTCGTGCACGCCTTGGTCGGCGTTGCATCGAATGTGAAGTAGCCCCGCGCCTATAGTAGTTCTTGCCGACTTTCAATTACCTGAGGTGCTGTTCACAGCCAGTCGGTAGCTGTAGATTATGCTGCGGACGGTCTGTTACACAATATCGGACGAAAGCAGTCCGAAGGCCGACAACAGGCCGAGCCGACTATTGACGGACTAAGGGAGTGGTGATGAAAGCAACACGTGTGTTGGCGGTGCTCGGAGCCCTGCTCCTTTCCGCCTGTGGAGACGGCAGCATCCAGAGCCCGGCGTTCACTGCGGAACTGCAAAGCCTATCGGTGTACGAGAAGGGCGATGCCCGCAATACGACGGTCACGCCGCCTGTCGGGCGTCAGGTCCAGTTGGAGGCTGAGGGCGCATTCAACTCTCCTCCGCCAAATGAAAACGCCCTCGATATCAGGGTCATTTCGGTCAACTGGTCCAGCGACACCCCATCCGTTGCCACGGTTGACGGGGACGGCAAGCTCACCGCCGTTGCGGTCGGCCAAGCGACCATCACTGGTGCCAAGGACG
Organism: Hydrocarboniphaga sp.; assembly: GCA_023254435.1. Taxonomy (GTDB): domain Bacteria; phylum Pseudomonadota; class Gammaproteobacteria; order Nevskiales; family Nevskiaceae; genus Hydrocarboniphaga. The sequence continues at coordinate 9,050 of JALRLM010000266.1, read as the reverse complement.
GCAAGAAAGATACCCTCACCGTCCTCGTGCAACCTGCGGCGCTCGACACGCTGACCATCATCCGCGAGCCGGATACCAGCCAGACCGCCATCACGGCTGACTCGATCCCGGTCGGTGCCCAGCGCCAGTACCGCGCTCTGGGCATCTACAGCGATGGCTCCAAGCGTGCGGTTCCGTCCTCCTGGACAACGGAAGACCCCGCGACGGCCACGTTCCCACTCACGCCTGCCGATCCGACGTCGGTCAAGGTCGTGCGCGTGCCGCAGGCGGCCACGCCGGGTGCCACGACGGACATCACCGCAACCGCCGCCATCGACGCCAGCAAGAGCGCCGTACTGGCGATCACCGCGGTCGACATTCAGCTCGACGCGCTGACGGCGATGAGCTTCGACCCCGAAAGCCCGATCCCGATCAATTCGAGCACGCAGGCGACGGTCACCGGCACTTACACCGATGGTTCCACCGCCACGATCAGCGCCGATCAGCTCGATTGGACGCCGACCACCAACGCGGTTGCCGACGTGAACGACGAAGGCCTCGTGACTTCGCATGCGGAAGGCACCGTCGCCATCCGCGCCACGCTCAAGGACGGCCTGGAGTCGCAGATCACCGACCCGGCACGTCGCATGGCCACCGGCAACCTGACGGTGACCGGCTCGGCCTGCACCGCGCCGCTGCGTTCGCCGCGCTACACCGCCACCGGCAGCACGTCGGGCATCTGCATCGGCTGCGGCGTCTCCAACGCCAGCAGTGTGACCGACACCAACGATGCCAACTCGGCCTCGCTGAACATTCCGGTCGGCCTGCTGATCGGCGGCGTGACGCTCGACATCAACACCGGTGACGGCACCACGATCACCCCGTCCGGCCCCGTGGGCTTCATCGTTGGCCGTCCGGCTGGCACGTTGCTCGCCGCCGAGCTGCTGTCTCAGGTAACGCTGAGCACCATCAGTGCAACCGGCGAAGAGATCGAAAGCAGCGGCTCGACCAACCTGCTGGTGCTCGACCTGCTCGGCTTTACGCTCATTCCGGGCGCCGTCACCGATCAGGCGGCCCTGTCGTTCACGCCGACCATGCCGTTCTCGGGTCTGCGTCTGGACTACAGCGCCGGCGTGCTCACCGCCCTGAGCAGCCTCGACGTGTACAACGCTTGCGGCGCGATCGCATCGCCCAGCACGCCTTGATGCGCCGATCGGCAATGCAGTAAACGAAGAAGGCGCCGAAAGGCGCCTTCTTCGTTTGGTCTGTCGGGAGTCGCGCGGCTGACGCCGAAGGCACGGCCAGACTCCAGCTACAGCGTCAGCGAAAGTCGGGGTCGAGATCGCGCGCCGTCAGGGGCTGCTGCAGGCTCCGGCCACGAAATCGGCGCTGGCCGTCGACAAAGCGCAGTTCATCACCCAGCATCCAGGCGACCACCTGCGGATAGATTCGTGTCTCGATCTCGTCCATGACGCGCGCAGCCAGCGTCTGGGCGTCGTCGTCCGCATGCACCGACAGCGACGCCTGCAACAGCACCGGGCCTCCATCGAGTTCCTCGGTCACCAGATGCACGCTCGCGCCATGCTCGGCATCGCCATTGGCGAGCGCCTTGGCATGCGTATCCAGCCCCGGATAGCGCGGCAGCAGCGAAGGATGGATATTCAGCAGCCGGCCTTCGAAGGCCCGGATGAATCCTGCCGTCAGAATGCGCATGAAGCCCGCCAGCAGCACCAGATCAGGCTGGTGCGGCCCGATGGCCGCGACCATCTGCGCGTCGAAGGCTTCGCGCGTCGGATAGTCGCGATGCGAAATCACCTGCGTCGGAATGCCGGCCGCCTGCGCCAGCGCCAAACCCGCCGCGTCGGCGCGATTGGAGATCACCAGCGCGATATCGGCTCGCACACGGCCGTCACGCGTCGCTTCGATGAAAGCCTGCAGGTTCCGGCCGCGCCCGGAGATCAGAACGACCAGTCTGCCCCGCGCATCGCTCACGCGAATCGCACGTCCTGCTTGCCCTTGACGATCTCGCCCATCACGAAAGGCTTGAGCTTCGACTTCTTGAGCGCGGCCAGGGTCTTGTCGACGGCCTTGCGCGGCACCACCAGCACGAAGCCGACGCCGCAGTTGAACACGCGCCACATTTCGTCCTGCTCCACGCCGCCCTTCTCCTGCAGCCAGTCGAAAATGGCCGGGCGCGTCCAGCTGGCGGTGTCGACCACGGCCGCCGTGCCCTTGGGAAAGCAGCGCGGCAGGTTGCCGACGATGCCGCCGCCGGTGATGTGCGACATGCCACGAATCGGCACCTTGGCATCGAGCAGCTTGAGAATGGGCTTGACGTAGATCGTCGTCGGCGCCAGCAGCGCATCACCCAGCGTACCCTGGCCAAAACTGTCTTCGAGCCTGGCGCCACTGACGCTGAGAATCTTGCGGATCAGCGAATAGCCATTGGAATGCGGGCCACTGGACGGCAGGCCGATCAGCACGTCGCCGACCTGGATGCCGCTGCCGTCGATGATCTTGTTCTGCTCGGCCACGGCGACGCAGAAACCGGCGAGGTCGAAGTCGCCTTCGCTGTACATGCCCGGCATTTCGGCGGTCTCGCCGCCGACCAGCGCCGCGCCGGCCAGCTTGCAGCCTTCGGCGATGCCCTTGACCACCTGCGCCGCGACCTTCTTGTCGAGCTTGCCGGTGGCGTAGTAGTCGAGGAAGAACAGCGGCTCGGCACCCGACACCAGCACGTCGTTGACGCACATGCCGACCAGGTCGATGCCCAGCCCCTGCACGCGGCCGGAATCGATGCCCAGGCGCAGCTTGGTGCCGACGCCATCGGTGCCCGAAACCAGCACCGGCTTTTTGTACTTCTTGGGAATGCTCACCAGCGCGCCGAAGCCGCCGACGCCAGCCAGCACTTCGGGGCGCTTGGTGCTGCGCACGATCTTCTTGATGTCGTCGACCAGTTCATCGCCGGCATCGATGTCGACGCCTGCGTCGCGGTAGGAAAGGCCAGCCTTTGAAGTCATGGTTGCGGCGACAATTGAGCGTTGCGGGGCGCTGATTCTACCCGCGATTGGCCCACAGATGGACCTTGGAGCCCCGCATCCGAACTGTGAAAGTCGCCGCCCGCACCGGATAATGCCCACATGAACAAGCCCGGCCCCGACGATTCCGCCACGACTTCGCTGCGCGAGAACTGGCCGTGGATCGCCATCGGCATCCTGCTGCTGATCGTCACCTGGCTGCTGTCGCCCATCCTGACGCCCTTCGTGGTCGGCGCCGGCCTGGCCTACATGGGCGACCCGCTGGTCGACCGGCTGGAGAAGCTGCGCCTGTCGCGCACCGCCGGCGTGAGCCTGGTCTTCGTGGTGCTCAGCAGCGTCGCGCTGCTGGCTATCGCGCTGGTCGTCCCCCTGCTCGCCGAGCAGCTCGGCGTGCTGATCCACAACGTGCCCGACTGGCTGACCTGGGTGCAGGACGGCGCCCTGCCGCGCCTGGGCGTGATGCTGCCCGAAGGCGTCCGGCTCGACGCCGAAGGCCTCAAGACCCTGATCCAGGAGAACTGGTCGCGCGCCAGCAACGTGTTGCCGGCGATCTGGCAGCGCGCCTCGCAGTCCACGGGCGCCATCGTCACCACCCTCGCCAACCTGTTCCTGATCCCCATCGTCACCTTCTATCTGCTGCGCGACTGGGACCGCCTGGTGGCCTGGGTGCGCGGCGTGATCCCGCCACGCTGGCTGCCGACGACCGACCGTCTCGCGCGCGAAACCGACGACGTGCTGGGCGCCTTCTTTCGTGGCCAGCTCACGGTCATGGCGGCACTCACCGTCTACTACTGGATCGCGCTGTGGCTGGTCGGCCTCAAGCTGGCGCTGATCGTCGGCCTGATCGTCGGCATGGTCAGCTTCGTACCCTACCTGGGCGCCATCATCGGCATCGTCGCCGCGCTGATCGCCATGGTGGTGCAGACCCAGGAGCTGATGCCCTTCGTCTGGCTCGGCGTGGTGTTCGCGGTGGGCCAGTTCCTGGAGTCCAACGTCTTCAGTCCCTGGCTGATCGGCGACAAGATCGGCCTGCATCCCGTGGCGGTGATCTTCGCGGTGATGGCCGGTGGTCAGCTGTTCGGCTTCATCGGCGTGCTGCTGGCGCTGCCCGTGGCCGCCGTGCTCGCGGTGATGATGCGGCACACGCTGCAGCACTGGCTGCAAAGCCAGCTCTACCTGGCGCCGGCTGCCGAAAACCCGGCTCCGTCCGACAGCCCGGCCGCGTCGCCGGCCGGCGACGCGTGAAGGGCGAACAGCTCGCGCTGTCGGTCCAGCTTCGTAGCACCGCCAGTTTCGATACCTATTTCGCCGGTCCCAATGCGCCGGTCGTCGCCGCGCTGCGTGGCATCGCCGATGCGCCGGCTGGCGGCAGCCTGCTGTTCGGCCCCGATGGCGTGGGCAAGACCCACTTGCTGCAGGCGACCGCCCGCGCCGCGCAGCAGCGCGGCCTGCGCGTGGTCTACCTGCCGCTGGGCAACTTTGGCGACGCTGACCCGGCCGAAACCGTGGATGGCATCGACACCCTGGACCTGCTCGCGCTGGACGACATCGACGCCGTCGCCGCCGATCCCGACTGGGCTTTTGCGCTGATCCGCCTGATCGACCGCCTGCGATCGGAGCAGCGTCGCTGGCTGATTTCCGCCGCCGCCGCGCCCGAACGCATCACCTGCGCACTGCCCGACCTGCGGACGCGGCTGGAACAGGCCGCGCGCTACGGCCTGCGCACGCTGGCCGACGCCGATCGCAGCCAGTGGCTGCGCGACAACGCGCAGGCGCGCGGGCTGGAACTACCCGACGAAGTCGCGCGCTGGCTCATCAACCACCTGCCACGCGACGCCGCGAGCCTGGTCGCCGCGCTCGAGCGGCTCGACCGCGCCTCGCTGAGCGCCAAGCGCCGGCTTACGCTGCCGTTCGTGCAGAAGACGCTGGGCTGATCCCGGCTGCAAATACCGGCACCCCGCTCATGGCAAAGTCGCAGAGCGGGTCGAAACCCGCCGCTTCCGGCATCGATCGCACGATGCAAACAGCGCGGCGGGCCATCACCAGCCCAGGGTGAGCGCCTACGCGAATGGGTCCAACGCCCTCCGGCGGCGACATCCTCACTCAGCCGCGCAAGCCCATGGCGATGCGCTCGCGTGCCAGGAATCGCACGAACAGCACCAGCGCGACGAAATCGACCGCCGCCACGCTGGCGATGGAGAACGACTTCCACTTGTGCAGCGGGTCGGCGTAGCCGGCCGACAGATACCCCGCCGCATAGAACGCCAGCATCATGCAGGCCCAGCTGTAGGTGTAGCGCCGCCCGCGCAGGATGCCCGGCAGCGGCAGCACCAACGGCAGGGCCAGCAGGCTGCCGGTGCCGAACTCGCCGTCCAGGGTCACCAGAACGAGCAGCGCCAGATGCGTACCCGAGGCCAGCAGGCGCATCCAATGGCTCAGCGGGCGCCTCATGCGAGCTTCAGGGCGATGCGGGCGACGCGCTGCCCCAGCGCCTCGCACAACCTGCGCTCCTCGGTGGTGAGCGGTCGCGGCTGGGCGCCGGTGCCGGCGACGTGCGAAGCGCCGTAGGGCGTTCCGCCCGACTGCGTGCTCGACAGCGCGGGCTCGGAATACGGAATGCCGGTGACCAGCATGCCGTGATGCAGCAGCGGCATCAGCATGGTCAGCAGCGTGCTCTCCTGCCCGCCGTGCTGCGTGCTGGTCGAGGTGAACACCGCGGCCGGTTTGCCGGCCAGCGCACCCGCGAGCCAGGGCCCCGAGGTGGAATCGAGAAAGTACTTGAGCGGCGCGGCCATGTTGCCGAAGCGCGTCGGGCTGCCCAGGATCAGGCCCGCGCAGTCGCGCAGGTCGTCGTGGCTGACGTAGACCGGGCCGTCGTCGGGCACGGCGGGCGCCGTGGCCTCGGTCACCGTCGACACCGGCGGCACCGTGCGCAGACGCGCGACGGCGCCGACCGATTCCACGCCGCGCGCGATTTCGCGCGCCATCGCCGCGACCGAGCCGTTGCGCGAGTAGTACAGCACCAGGATATCGCTCACTTTCACCTGCTTTTCGCTGCCGACGAATGTCGTGGCCGGCATTGTAGTGGCTAGTGCGCGGCGGCCTGCGCGATCATGCGCCTTCATCGGGTTCAGGAAGGAGCTGGCATGAGGTTCTGCACATCGCTGCCGACCGGCCGCCGACGGGTCGCGTCGACGCTTTGCGCGGCGATGCTGTTGAGCGCCTGCGCCGCGCCGCATCGCATTGAATCGCGCAGCGAGGCGCGCCATGCCCGCTCCGCGCCCACGGCTGCGCCTGTCGCCGTGGCACCGCGGCCTTCGCGCATGCCGACCGTGGCCAGCTCGGCTTCGCCGACTCCGAATGCCAACGGCGCGCCAGCGCTGCCGCGCATCCAGCCCACCACCCGCATCAGCGTCGCGGCCGAACCGACGGCCACCGTCGCAGCCGCCACGCCCGCAGTCGACGACGAACGCGACCTGCGCGCCGCACAGGAAGCACTGCAGCAGTCCTACCAGTTCACGGGCCTCACCGACACCCAGCTCGCGCGCCAGAAGGCCGCCGAAGCGCTGCTCGTGCAAGGTCAGTCCGGTCGCGCGCTGGCCGCGCTGCGCCAGCTCAACGACGAGTTGCGCACGGGCAACAAAGCCTACGTCGTGCAGTCGGGCGACAGCCTGTGGATCATCTCGGGCAAGTCGGAGATCTACGGCAACCCGTGGCTTTGGCCGCTGATCTGGCAGAACAACCTGCAGGTGCTGCCCAATCCCGACCGCATCGCCTCAGGCCAGGCGCTGCGCATCAAGCCCAACCCGACCATCGAGGAAGTGGTCAAGGCCGTGGACTACGCGCGCGCGCAGACCCAGCGCAGCCAGACGCGAATCGGCGAGATCAAGGACGCAGCGCCTTAGCGGCCTGTTGTCTTGCAAGTCCCAGGCTCGGGCAAGCCCTTGCCGTGGCGATGACGCGCTGGATTCCCGTGCAAGCCTGCAGCCTATCGACCCGCCGAGGGACCGACCTCGATCCTGCCCGCCACGATGTCGCGCACCAGATCGAGATCCGACGGCTTGTCGACGTCCACGGCCGCGAGTCCGAACGGTAGCGTCACCGCCTGCAGCCTCGCATCGCAGCGACGGCCGAGACGATCCAGCGCGCCGCGCAGGCTCAGCACCCGCAACAGGTACAGCAGGGCCGTGAACGCGCCGAGCCGGCGGATCATGTTGATGGGCTTCTTGCGCTGGCTTTCGATCTCGCGCCAGAAGCGCGCCACGCGGGTGCCCGCCGGCGTGGCGAAATAGAACAGGTTGCAGCCTGAATAGCGTCCGTCGGCGAAACGCAGCCAGGTACGGCGTGTCTGCGGCAGCGCGCCCAGCACGGCCTCGGCGCCGGCCAGCGCGGCGCTGACGTCGGCGCCCTCGGTTCGTTCGAGGAAATAGCGCACCCACTCGGGCTGCAGCAGCGCGTGGTCGGCCGTGGTGATCAGTAGCGGCGTGCCCAGCGATTCGATTGCGGCCAGCACGCTGAGACTGGGGCTGCCGGCAGCCGGCAGCACGGCCAGCGCGCAGCGCTGCGCGGCCGCGCGCAGCGCCGGATAGGCGTCGAGCAGATCGGGCCGCTCGATCATCACCACGATGCGCGTCACCTCGGGCACCGCGTCGAGCGCCGCGATCACGCGCTGCAGCATGCTGCGGCCGCCGATGTCGATGAGCGCCTTGTGCTCCACGTTCGCGTAGAGCGCCAGCGGATCGCCGGGCCCGCGCGAGCCCGCCAGCACCAGCGCGGTCAAACCAGGGGCTGCGCTCAAACCAGTGCCTTGCGATAGACGCGATAAGTCTTGTACGGATCGCCGCCGATGCTCTCGATCATGCTGCGCATGGCCTTGTTGTCTTCGAGGATCCACGACAGCTCGACCTGCTTCATGCCGATGGCCTGCGCGCGCTTGCGCATGGCCTCGATGACGAGAATCGGCACCACGGCCGAGGCCAGGCCCGCGCCCAGGTCGCGGCGAACGCCCATGAGCGGCACGCGACCGCTCTTGACGCCCGAGACCTTGAGCCGCCACAGCAGCTTCGCCCAGTTGAACGGCAGCAGCTTGCCGCCCATGCCGCGCGTGGCCTCGTTGAGGTTGGGCAGCGCGATGCCGAACGCCACGGGCTTGCCGTCGATCTCGGCGATCGGCGCCAGCTCGGGGTCGATCAGCATCTTCAGCGCGGTGCCCAGGTGATCGATTTCGGCTGGCGTGTACGGCACGAAGCCCCAGTTGCCCGACCAGGCGTCGTTGAAGATCTGCGTGACGGTCTGGATGTCTTCGCGATAGCGCTTCATGTCCAGCGTGCGCAGGCGAATCTGCGACTGCTCGCGATCGACCATGCGCTGCAGCGCGCGCGGCAGCGGCTTTTCGACGTCGTAGAGATAGGCGATCAGGTCACGCGCCTTGGTGTAGCCCAGCGCTTCGATGCGCGGGGCTACGTAGGCGAAGTCGTGGCTCATCATCACCATCGGCGGCGTGTCGAAGCCTTTGACGAGCAGGCCGGTTTCCTCGTTGATCGAGAGGTTGAACGGCCCCAGTACCTCGACGCAGTCGCGCGTGCGCAGCCAGCTTTCGGCGGTGGCGAACAGCGACGCGAAGATCACTGGGTCGTCCTCGGCCTCGATCAGGCCGAAATGCCCCTGGCCGGGCGTCGCCAGCTTGTCGATCTGCGCGCTGATGCGGCCGACATCGCGACCGTTGCGCTGTGCCAGCCAGAACTGCACTTCGGCATGCTCGAAGTACGGGTTGTGCTTGGACGAAAACGCTTCGCCGCGCTCGATCTCCAGATGCGGAACGAACAGCGGATCGTGCTTGTGCAGCAGCGCCGGCAGGCGGATGAAACGCTTGAGCAGCGCCGGCGTGGTGACCGGCACGATCTCGATGGGCGCACGGGCCGCAGGCGCGGCTGAAGTTGCAGTAGCCATGGTCGGTTCTAGTTCTTGTCGTATTGGTATAGCCAGCGCAGGCCCAGCGCGCCGAACAGCAGCAGCGGCGTCACCGCCGCCACC
>JALRLM010000250.1 GCA_023254435.1 Hydrocarboniphaga sp. | reverse complement strand
GGCCCGAGCGCACCCCGTCGTCGATGTCATGCGCGTTGTAGGCGATCTCGTCGGCCAGACCCAGGTCAATAGCAAGGTCGAGATGACCTTCGCACGCGGCCTGCGCGCGATCCTGCGCCAGGATCCCGATGTGGTGATGATCGGTGAAATCCGCGACCTCGAAACCGCCGAGATCGCCGTACAGGCCTCACAGACCGGTCACCTGGTGCTGTCGACGCTGCACACCAACACGGCCGTGGGCGCGGTGACGCGCCTGCGCGACATGGGCGTGGAGCCCTATCAGCTGAGCTCCTCGCTGGTCGGCCTGATGGCACAGCGCCTGGTGCGCACGCTGTGCAAGCACTGCAAGCAGCCCTACGAGGCCAGCGAGGTCGAGAAGGAACAGCTCGGCGTCGATCCAGGGCAACAGCTGATCCTGCACAAGGCCGTCGGCTGCCCGCAGTGCCGTCACATGGGCTTTCTGGGTCGCAGCGGCATACATGAGATCATCGAGGTCGATCGCAAGCTGGAGTCGATGATCCACGACGGTGCCAGCGAGCAGCTGCTCGAAGACTATGCCCGCACCAGCAGCATGGGCATTCTCGATTCGGGTCGTCGCAAGGTTATCGCCGGCTACACCACGCTGCGCGAAGTCCTGCGCGTCACCGTCGAGGAGTAGCGCGGCACCATGCCCGCCTACGAATACAGCGCCCTCAACGCCAAGGGTCGCCAGGAAAAAGGCCTCATCGAAGGCGACAGCCCGCGCCAGGCGCGGCAGATGCTGCGCGATCGCGGCCTGACGCCGCTCTCGGTCGATCAGGTTTCCGAAAGCGCTGCGGCCCAGGCCTCGCCGTTCCAGACACGGCGCGGCAGCATCAGCAGCACCGAACTGTCGCTGTTCACTCGCCAGCTCGCGACGCTGGTGCGCTCGGGCCTGCCGCTGGACGAAGCGCTGGCCGCGGTCTCGCAGCAAAGCGAATCCAAGCGTGTGAAGCGCATCGCGCTGGGCGTGCGCAGCGGCGTGCTCGAAGGCAGCCCTCTGGCGCATTCGCTGAACCAGTTTCCCAACGCGTTTCCGCCGCTATTCCGCGCCACGGTCGAGGCCGGCGAGCAGTCGGGCAAGCTCGATCACATCCTGGAGCGACTGGCCGAATACGTGGAACGCCGCCAGGTCATGCGCAACAAGGTCATGCTCGCGGCGGTGTATCCGGCCATTCTGACGCTGGTCGCCATCGGCGTCGTGGTGCTGCTGCTGACCTATGTCGTGCCACAGGTGGTCGGCGTCTACGCCGACATCAAGGCCGACCTGCCGGCGCTGACCACGGGCATGATCGCGGTCAGCAACTTCCTGCGCGACTACGGCGTATTTCTGCTGATCGCATTGGTCATCGGCGGCTTCATCTTCAACCGCCTCATGCAGAACGACGGCTTCAAGCGCAACATGCACCGTCGCCAGCTGAGCCTGCCGCTGATCGGACGGCTCACGCGCGGCGCCAACACGGGGCGCTTCACGCGCACGCTGGGCATTCTGTTCGGCAGCGGCGTGCCGATCCTGGAAGCCATGCGCATCGGCACGCAGGTGGTCACCAACCTGCCCATGCGCGAGGCCATCGAAGCCGCTGCGCGCAAGGTGCGCGAAGGCGCCAGCCTGTATCGATCGCTGGCCGAGAGCAAGCTGTTTCCACCCATCACCGTGCACCTGATCGCCAGCGGCGAATCGTCGGGCCGGCTCGACGAGATGCTGGATCGCGCCGCCGAAAACCAGGAGCGCGAAGTGGAAACGCTGGTCGCCGCCGTCATGGGCATCTTCGAGCCCGTGCTGATCCTGGCCATGGGCGGCATCGTGCTGGTGATCGTACTGGCGATCCTGTTGCCGATCTTCGATCTGAATCAGCTCGTGAAGTAAGCAACCGGCACGCGAGCGCGCGTGCCGGTGAAATCTGCGGAGCGGCCGCTCAGGCGACCGGCTTCTTAGATTCGAGCCCGGCCTGGCTCAGCAGCTTGCTGATACGCGAGGGCACGTTGTTCTCCACTTCCTGCAAGGCCACTTCGAGCGCATTGGCGAAAGCCAGCGCATCGGCACCGCCATGCGATTTGATGACGATGCCTTGCAGGCCGACGAAGCTGGCGCCGTTGTAACGTCGTGGATCGATGCGCCGCGAGAGCGCCTTGAGCGCCGGCATCGATGCTGCCGCCCCTGCGCGCGTGATGATGTTGCGCTCGAACTCCTCGCGCATGAACTGACGGATCAGCTTGGCCACGCCTTCGCTGGCTTTGAGCGCGACGTTGCCGACGAAGCCGTCACAGACCACCACGTCGACATCGGACAGAAACACGCCGTCGCCTTCAACGAAACCGACGTAATTGAGCGCCGACGCCTGCAGCCTGGCAGCGGCGGCCTTGATGATGTCGTTGCCCTTGATCTCTTCCGAGCCGATGTTGAGCAGCGCCACGCGTGGATGCTCCACGCCCTGCACGGCCGTGACCAGGGCGGCGCCCATGACCGCAAACTGCACCAACTGATCGGCGTCGCACTGGGCATTGGCGCCCAGATCGAGCACGTGCACGGGATGCAGCACCGCCGGCAAGGCCGAGACAATCGCGGGGCGATCGATGCCGGGCAGGGTCTTGAGCACAAAGCGTGCGGTCGCCATGAGGGCGCCGGTATTGCCCGCCGAAACCGCCGCCCTCGCCTGACCGGTCTTGACCAGGTTGACGGCGACTCGCATCGACGAGTCTTTCTTGTGCTTGAGCGCCTTGGATGGCGGCTCGTCCATCGCCACCACTTCGCTGGCGTGGTGAATGCTGAGGCGGCGCCCGACCTGCCAGGTGGTGTCCAGCAGGGCAGCGCGCAATCGGACCTGGTCGCCGACCAGGACGATATGCAACTTTTTGTGGCGCTCCAGACACGACAAAGCGGCGGGCACGGTCACCGAGAGACCGTGATCGCCGCTCATCGCATCGACCGCCAGAACGATGGGCTGAGCCATCGGCTGGGGCGGGCCCGAGCCAGACCGGGAGCGTTACTCCTCGGTGGTTTCCGGAGCCGCCTTGTCGATCACCTTGCGGCCACGGTAGTAGCCGTCGGCGGTGACGTGATGACGCAGATGCGTCTCGCCCGAGGTCGGATCGACCGACAGGGCGGGCTTGGTCAGGGCGTCGTGCGAACGACGGTGACCACGATAGGAACGCGACTTCTTGGATTTTGCGACGGCCATGACTGACTTCCTTCAGGCGGACTCTGGTGAGTCCGTTATTTCTTCAACAATTGAGCGAAAGGATTCGGCCTTTTCTCGACCGCTTCCGGCTCCGCATCCTGTTCATCGAGCGCGGCCGCCTGGGCGGTCGCCTCTGCACATTCATTGCAGCGCGGCATCATCGGCAGCGCCAGCAGCACTTCGTCCTCGACGATTTCCGCCAGAGGCAGCTGATCGTCCTCGACCCGGTAGGGGTCGGCATCCTCGAGCACGCGTGCCTCTTCGGCCTCGCTGTGCACGAGCCTGAGCTCGACATCGAAATCGGCATGCCATTCGAAGGCGTTCAGGCAACGCTGGCAGGTCAACCACAACCCGCCTTCGACATGCCCTCGCAGCCAGCTGCCGAGCGCATCCCGTTCCAGCCCCAGC
>JALRLM010000092.1 GCA_023254435.1 Hydrocarboniphaga sp. | reverse complement strand
ACCAGGTCCATCGCGCCGCCCATGCCTTTGACCATCTTGCCGGGGATCATCCAGTTGGCCAGATCGCCGCGCTCCGACACCTGCATGGCGCCGAGAATGGACAGGTTGATGTGGCCGCCGCGAATCATCGCGAAGCTGTCGGCGCTGCTGAAGAACGCGCTGCCGGGCAGCTCGGTGATGGTCTGCTTGCCGGCGTTGATGAGATCGGCATCGACCTCGTGCTCGCGCGGAAACGGACCGATGCCGAGCAGGCCGTTCTCGCTCTGCAGCCACACGTCCATGCCCGCGGGAATGTGATTGGCGACCAGCGTCGGCAGGCCGATACCCAGGTTCACGTAGTAGCCGTCCTGCAGCTCCTGCGCGGCGCGCTGCGCCATCTGCTCATGTGTCCAGGCCATGTTCAGTTCTCGCGGATCGTGCGTTTTTCGATGCGCTTTTCGGGCTTCGCATTGAGCACGATGCGTTTTACGTAGATGCCGGGGGTGTGGATCTGATCGGCGTCGAGCATGCCGTTGTCGACGATCTGTTCGACCTCGACGATGCACATCTTGCTTGCGGTGGCGCACATCGGGTTGAAGTTGCGCGCGGTCTTGCGAAACACCAGGTTGCCGGAGCGATCCGCCTTCCAGGCCTTTACGAGCGAGACGTCGGCGCGCAGGCTTTTTTCCATCACGTACCACTGCCCGTCGAACTCGCGCGTCTCCTTGCCTTCGGCAACCAGCGTGCCGTAGCCGGTCTTGGTGTAGAAAGCCGGGATGCCGGCACCGCCCGCACGCAGTTTCTCGGCCAGCGTGCCCTGTGGCGTGAATTCCAGTTCGAGCTCACCGGCCAGATACTGGCGCTCGAATTCCTTGTTCTCGCCGACGTAGGACGAAATCATCTTGCTGACCTGGCGCGTCTGCAGCAGCACGCCGAGACCGAAGCCGTCGACGCCGGCGTTGTTGCTGATGACGGTCAGGTTCTTCTTGCCGGTGTCGCGCACGGCGTCGATCAGCTGCTCGGGAATACCGCAGAGCCCGAAGCCGCCGACGGCCAGCGTCATGCCGTCCTCGATCAGGCCGTCGAGCGCCGCGGCCGCGCTAGGATAGAGTTTGTTCATGCGGTCTTGCTCCGTTTGCCTGCCAGGGCCTGCGCCACTTTCGAGCGCGTGGGCCGCTGCAGGAATGCGCAGATGAAATCGCCGGCCTGCGCCAGCGCTTCCAGGTCGATGCCGGTGTCGATGCCCAGGCCGTGCAGCAGATAGACCAGATCCTCGCTGGCGACGTTGCCCGAAGCGCCGGCCGCGTAAGGACAGCCCCCCAGTCCGGCGACCGAGCTGTCGAACGTGCTTACGCCCATCTGCAGCGAGGCATAGACGTTGGCCAGGGCCTGCGCGTAGGTGTCGTGATAATGGCCGGCGATTTTCTCGACCGGCACGACTTTGATCACCGCTTCCAGCATCGCCTGCGTCCTGCGCGGTGTGCCGGTGCCGATGGTGTCGCCCAGCGACACTTCGTAGCAGCCCATGGCGTAAAGCTCGCGGGCGACGCTGG
>JALRLM010000195.1 GCA_023254435.1 Hydrocarboniphaga sp. | reverse complement strand
GGAGCCGGTGGAGGCGCTGATCGGCAGGCCGTCGACGAGCACGAGCACCTGATCGCTGGTCAGGCCTTGCAGCGAGACCTGATAGCCCGACTTGCCGTGCACCTCCTGCAATTGCAGGCCGGGCACGTTCTCCAGCGCTTCCTTGAGCGAGCGCGCATTGATGCGGTCCATCTCGGCGCGATCGATGACCTCGGTGCGCACGGGCGACTCGTCCAGGGTCTTCTCGGTGCGCGTGGCGGTGACGACGATGGTCGGCAGGCGCGTGGGCTCTGGCGCGGCGTCGGCGGCCGTGGCGCGCGCCGGCGCGGCCAAAGCCAGCGCGGCCTGCAGCGTCAGCAGCAGACAGGGAGGGAAACGGAAAGACGACACGGCGACGCCATCGGCAAGCGGAAGGGCAGCCTAGCAAGAGCACTTACTAAACTCAATGATAACAATTCGCATTTACATAAGTTAACGAGTTGATACAAGACCGTGGCCGGGGCTTCGGGGGCGCGCTGCGCCGGCGGTCGCCGCGCCCGCGCGGAAAATCCCCGTCGCCGCTGTCAGGGGCTTTCGGCTAGCCTCGCGCTTTGCCGTCGGGGGCTCTATGTCGATATCCGTGCTGCGCCGTTCGGCGTGGCTTGCCGTGCCGCTGTCAGTGGGCCTGAGTCTCGTCGCCGTCTGCGCGCCGGCCGCCGCCGCGCCCGATGTCTACGAGGTGCTCTACCAGGGCGAGGTGGCCGGGCAGATGAAGGTCGAGCATCGTCCGGCGCGCGCGGGCCAGAGGGTCGACGTGCAGTTCAGCTACCGCGACAACGGCCGCGGGCCCGACTACAAGGAGACGGTCGATCTCGATGCCAACGGCGATCTGCTGGCCTATCGCATCGAAGGCACTTCCACCTATGGCGCACCGACACGCGAGCGTTATCTGCTGCGCGGGCGCAAGGCCAGCTGGCAGTCGATGGTCGATCGCGGCGATGTCGAGGTGGACGGACCCGTGGGCTATCTGCCGGTGGAGTCGTCGCCGTGGATTTCGGGCCTGCTGGCCCTGCAGGCCACCCGCCAGCGCGATGGCGAGCTGAGCCTGCTGCCGGGCGGCAGCCTGCGCGTGCGCAAGATCCAGACGCTGCCGGCCACCGAGGCGGCGCCGGCCCTGGGCATGTTCGAAATGACCGGGCTCGACCTGCAGCCCAGCTATGTGTGGTTGACCGAGGAGCCGAAGCCGCGCTTCTTCGCCTTCGTCGCGCCGGGCTATGCGGCGATCCTGCCGCAGGGGCAGCGCGCGCTCATCGAGGCCATGGAAAGCGCGCAGCTCGAAGCCGAGGACGCCTGGAGCGAGGAGCTGGCGCGCACGCTACCGCACCACCTGCGCGAGCCCATCGTGATCCGCAACGCGCGCGTATTCGACTCCGAAAAAGCGCTGCTGACGGCGCCCATGGATGTCTACGTGTTCCGTGGCCGTATCGCCGAGATCAAGCTGGCGGGCTCGCAGGCGCGGGAGCCCGGCAGCGAGATCGACGCCCAGGGTCGCACGCTGATTCCGGGCCTGTTCGACATGCATGCGCATGAAGACCCGCGCGCCACGGCGCTGCAGCTGGCCGGCGGCGTGACCACGGCGCGCGACATGGGCAACGACAATCTGATGCTCGACACGCTGATGCGGCGCATCGACAGCGGCGAGCGGGCTGGCGCGCGCATCGTGCCGGCCGGTTTCATCGAAGGGCGCAGCGAGTTCTCGGCGCGCGGCGGTTTCGTGGTCGACAGCCTGGAAGAGGCCAAGAAGGCGGCCGACTGGTACGCCCAGCGTGGCTACCGGCAGCTCAAGCTTTACAACTCCTTCAATCCCGAATGGGTCGCGCCGCTGGCGGCCTATGCGCACGACCAAGGGCTGCGCATCAGCGGGCACATTCCGGCCTTCATGCGTGCCGAAGAGGCGGTGCGCGCGGGCTACGACGAACTCACGCACATCAACCAGGTGCTGCTGAATTTCCTCGTGCAGCCCGGCGACGACACGCGCACCCTGCAGCGCTTCTACCGCATCATGGAAAACGCACACGCGCTGGACCTGAACTCGGTGCCGGTGCAGGACTTCGTGGGCCTGCTCAAGCAGCGTGGCATTTCGGTGGATTCCACGCTCGCGGTGTTCGAGGACATGTACCAGCGCCAGGGCCAGATGCACCCGAGCTACGCCGCCGTGGCCGATCATTTTCCGCCGGCGATGCAGCGGTCCCTGCGCAAGAGCGGCTTCGACGTCACCGACAAGAACTTTGCGCGCTACAAGGCCTCGTTCGACAAGATGGGCGAGTTCGTGGCGATGATGTTCCACGCCGGCATTCCACTGGTGGCCGGCACCGACTACATCCAGGGCTTCACGCTGCACCGCGAGCTGGAGCTCTACGTGCAGTACGGCATTCCGGCCGCCGAGGCGCTCAGGATCGCCACCTATAACGGCGCGAAGTTCACCGGCACGCTGGATCGGCTCGGCAGCATCGCGCCCGGCAAGAGCGCCGACCTGGTGCTGGTCGACGGCGATCCGACCGTCGACATCAACGTGCTGCGCAAGCCCATGCTGACGATGAAGGAGGGCGTGGTGTTTCTGCCGTCCGAGATCTATCCGCGCTTCGGCATCGCCGCCTTCAACGGCCAGCCCTTGATCCGCGAGTTCGAGCCCGAGGCGGGCGAGGCGAAGTCGCCGGTTTCGCCGTCGGCACTGCATCACCGCCATCACTGACGGCGTGAGCTGACAAAAACGGCGCGCAGCCTCATGCGGGCGCGCCGTTCTGGTTGAGGCAGCGCTTACTGCGGCAGCACTTCGCGCGTGCCGTTGACCGAGCCCAGGATCAGGCGATCGGCCGGGCGCTGGGCGAACAGGCCCACCGTGACCACGCCCGGAATCGCGTTGATGGCGGCTTCGAGCGCCAGCGGCTGGGCGATCTGCAGGTCGTGCACATCGATGATCGGGTTGCCGTTGTCGGTGGTCACGCCCTCGCGCAGCACCGGACGGCCGCCGAGCTTGACGAGTTCGCGCGCCACGAAGCTGCGCGCCATCGGAATCACCTCGATCGGCAGTGGGAACTTGCCCAGCGTCCGAACCAGCTTGGATTCGTCGGCGATGCAGACGAAGACCTTGCTGGCGCCGGCGATGATCTTCTCGCGCGTCAGCGCCGCGCCGCCGCCCTTGATGAGCTGCAGCTGGTAGTTGGACTCGTCGGCGCCGTCGACGTAGACCGACAGCGGGCCGGCGCTGTTGAGGTCGATGACCTTGAAGCCGTGCTGGATCAGCCGCTGCGTGCTGGCCTCGGACGAGGACACGGCGGCCGGAATCGACATGCGGCTTTCGGCGAGCAGGTCGATGAAGTGGTTCACGGTCGAGCCGGTGCCGACGCCGAGCATTTCGCCTTCGACGACGTATTGGAGCGCCGCTTCGGCGGCCTTGCGCTTGGCCAGATCCTGGCTCATGGAAACGATCCTGTGGTGTGTCAGTTCGAGGTGTCGCGTTCGCCGAACAGCGCGGTGCCGACGCGAACGAGGGTGCTGCCTTCGGCGATGGCGGCTTCGAGGTCGTCGGACATGCCGGCCGAGATCGTGTCGAAGGCGCCGGGGTCACCGGGCAGCGCGGATTTTATATCGAGGAACAGCCGCTGCAGGTGCGCGTAGGGCGCGCGCGCATCCGCCTCGCCCTCGACCGGCGCCGGAATCGCCATGAGGCCGCGCAGCCGCAGGCGCGGCAGGGTGGCTATCGCGGTGCACAGCCTGGGGGCTTCGGCCGGTTCGCAGCCCGACTTGCTGGCCTCGCCCGAGATGTTGACCTGCACGCAGACTTCGAGCGGCGCCAAGTCCGCCGGCCGCTGGTCGGACAGCCGCTGCGCGATCTTCAGGCGGTCGATGCCGTGCACCCAGTCGAAGTTCGCCGCGATGTCGCGCGTCTTGTTGGACTGGATCGGGCCGATGAAGTGCCAGACCGCCGGCGAGCCGCGCAGCGCCTCGATCTTGGGCAGCGCCTCCTGCAGGTAGCTTTCGCCGAAATCGCGCTGGCCCGCGGTGAGCAGCTCGCGCACCGCTTCGAGCGAGAAGGTCTTGGACACGGCCAGCAAGCCGACGCTGCGCGGGGGGCGCGAGGTGGCCCGTCGTGCCGAATCGATGCGGGTAAGCACGGCTTCCAGACGGGCGGCTAGATCGGGCATCGGCAGCGGTGAGACATCGTGTTGCGGGCCTGGGGCGGGCCGATTAGTGTCTGCGCAAATGTCGAAACGAGACAAGCGGACGGGGACTCCACCGTCCGACAAGGGGCTGGAGCAGCGATGGACATTGCGCAATTACTGACTTTCGGTGTGCGCCAGGGCGCGTCCGACCTGCACCTGTCGGCCGGCGTGGAGCCGATGATCCGCGTCGACGGCGACGTCAAGCGCATCAACCTGCCGCCGCTGGACCACAAGCAAGTTCATGACATGGTCTACGACATCATGAACGACAAGCAGCGCAAGGCCTTCGACGAGTTCCTGGAGACCGACTTCTCGTTCGAGATTCCGGGCCTGGCGCGCTTCCGCGTCAATGCCTTCAATCAGGCGCGCGGTGCGGGCGCGGTGTTCCGCACCATTCCGTCCAAGATCCTGTCGCTGGACGATCTCAAGGCGCCCCCCATCTTCAAGGACCTGGCCGACACGCCGCGCGGCCTGATCCTGGTCACCGGGCCGACCGGCTCGGGCAAGTCGACCACGCTGGCGGCGATGGTCGATCACAAGAACGAGACCGAGTACGGTCAC
>JALRLM010000143.1 GCA_023254435.1 Hydrocarboniphaga sp. | reverse complement strand
TGTAAGGGAGGGTCGATTAGCTTGACGGCTACGCCAACGGGCGGTACCTGGAGTGTTCCTTCTTCAGCGGTGGGATCTATTAATGCTTCGACGGGCGTCTTCACGGGATCGAGTGCGGGTAATATAGTAGTGACGTATAGTAAAGGCGGTGCTAGTGCGACGACGACCTGGCCCGACTTGTCGGTGATGTCGAAGCGCGCGACCTCGCCCTTGAGGCGATCGGCCACATAGGCCATCTGCGCGCCGCTGTCCATCAGACGGAAATGGTCGTTGACGAAGAAGTTCGCCAGGATCGATTCCGGGTTCAGGCCGATCGCCTTGAGCAGGATCGAGACCGGCATCTTGCGCCGGCGGTCGACGCGGAAATACAGCAGGTCCTTGGGATCGAACTCGAAGTCGAGCCAGGAGCCGCGGTAGGGAATGATGCGGGCGCTGAACAGCAGCTTGCCCGAGCTGTGGGTCTTGCCCTTGTCGTGCTCGAAGAACACGCCCGGCGAGCGGTGCAGCTGCGAGACGACGACACGCTCGGTGCCGTTGATGATGAAGGTGCCGTTGTCGGTCATCAGCGGCACTTCGCCGAGATAGACCTCTTGCTCACGCACGTCCTTGATGCGCTTTTCCTTGGACTCGCGATCGAAGATCACCAGGCGTACGGTGACCTTGAGCGGGCTGGCGAAGGTCAGGCCGCGCACGCGGCACTCGACTTCTTCGAACACCGGCTCGTCGAGGCGGTACTTGACGTACTCCAGCGTCGCGCCGCCGTTGTAGCTGGTCATCGGGAACACCGACTTGAACGCCGCGTGCAGGCCCACTTCCTTGCGCTTGCCAGCCGGCGTGTCCGCCTGCAGGAATTCACGATAGGAGTCGATCTGCGTCGCGAGCAGGAACGGAATCTCCAGCGTGTCGGTGAGCTTGCTGAAATCCTTGCGGATGCGCTTTTTGGCGGTGAAGGTGTAAGCCATCGTTACCTCGTCTCAAGGCCCGCCGGGCGAGCGGGCCGTGGAAAAAACGTTGCTGAAAATTCAATGCGATGGACTACAGGCAGCCGGCGCAGCTTGCAGTCCATTGCGTTGAATTCTCAAAAGCGGCGAAAGGCCGGGAGCTTTTGGCTCCCAGCCTTTTGCCGAACTACTTGTGAAACTGATGCGTCAATTCGAGTTAAGTTCCTCGATTCCTCGCCGTGTCGCGGTGTTGCCCAGCTTGGCCTGGCTTCGCCGCATACGCTGCGAAGAACATGGATTACTTGACGTCGACCTTGGCGCCGGCAGCTTCCAGCTTCTTCTTCATGGCTTCGGCGTCGGCCTTCGGCACGCCGTCCTTGACGGTCTGCGGGGCGCCTTCGACGAGGTCCTTGGCTTCCTTCAGGCCCAGGCCGGTGATTTCGCGAACCACCTTGATGACCTCGACCTTCTTCTCGCCGAACGCGGCCAGAACGACCGTGAACTCGGTCTTCTCTTCGACCGGGGCGGCGGCGACAGCGGCCGGACCGGCAGCGGCGGCGACCGGGGCGGCAGCCGAAACGCCGAACTTCTCTTCCATCATCTTGACCAGCTCGACGATGTCCATCACGGACTTGGCGGCGATCGCGTCAAGGATTTCCTGATTGCTGAGCGACATGGGTAACTCCTAAAAACTTGATGAGATGTGTGTGCGAAAAACTGACTGCGTCAGTGAACTGCCAGGGCTTAAGCGGTTTCCGCCATCTTGTCGCCGACGGCCTTGACCGCGCGCACGAACTGCGCGGTGGGCTCTGCGGTGACGCGGACGAACTGGCCGATCGGAGCCTTCATGACGCCCATGAGCATGGACAGAGCCTGCTCCTTGGTCGGCAGGTTGGCGAGACGATCGATGTCATTGGCGCCGTAGAGGTTGCCCCCCACTGCGAGCGCCTTGACGACCAGCTTCTCGTTGGCCTTGGCGAAGTCCTTGATCACGCGACCCACGGCACCCGGATCATCGAGCGAAAACCCGATGACCAGCGGACCGGTCAGCGCAGGATCCAGGCACTCGAATTCGGTGCCCTTCACCGCGCGCTTGGCCAGCGTGTTCTTGATCACGTGCAGGTAGATGCCGTTCTTGCGGGCATCGCTGCGCAGGATGTCGAACTTGCCGGCGGTCAGACCGCGGTACTCGGCCACAACGGCCGAGAGCGCGCGCGACGCGACTTCATTCACTTCCGCAACCAGGGACTTCTTGTCTTCCAGCCTAAGTGCCATCCGACTGACTCCTGGATTGCTCTACAACGTTGACGACACGGGTTTGCTCTTTCGAACTCACCCACCTTGCTGCGTACCACGGTGCCGTCAGCGGAGAGCTTCAGTGCACCATCTGCGTAAGCGCTTCTTGCGAAGCTTTAGGCCTTGCGGCACTTACGGTCTCGGATGGAGCGGCTTGCGCCACACACATCTGATTCGATACCTGGGCATGCAAGTCAGTTCTGACCGGCATGCCCAGCCAAACTTTTCTTCTTATTCCGGCAGCGACGACACGTCGACGCGGATGCCGGGGCCCATCGTGGTCGAAAGCGTGACCTTCTTGATGTACACGCCCTTGGACGACGACGGCTTCTGCTTGCGAATGTCGCGGACCACGGCCAGCAGGTTGTCCTGCAGCTTGTCCTTGTCGAAGTTCGCGCTGCCGACCGAGCAGTGCACGATGCCGGCCTTGTCGGTGCGGAACTTGGCCATACCGGCCTTGGCGTTCTTGACCGCTTCGGCGACGTTCGGCGTCACCGTGCCGGTCTTCGGGTTCGGCATCAGGCCACGCGGGCCAAGCACCTGGCCGAGCTGACCGACGACGCGCATGGCATCGGGGCTGGCGATGACGACCTGATAGTTCAGGTCGCCGCCCTTCATGGCGGCGGCGAGGTCGTCCATACCGACGGCGTCGGCACCCGCGGCGGTGGCTTCGGCAGCCTTGGCGCCCTGGGTGAACACGGCGACGCGGACCGACTTGCCATTACCGTGCGGCAGCACGGTGGAGCCACGCACGTTCTGATCGGACTTCTTGGCGTCGACGCCGAGGTTGATCGAGAGATCGACCGACTCCTTGAACTTGGCGTTGGCGCAGGCCTTGACCAGGTCCAGCGCCTCGTCGAGGCTGTAGGTCTTGCCTTCGGTGACCTTGGCGGCGAACAGCTTTTCGCGCTTGCTGAGCTTGATTGCCATGACTTAGACCCCTTCCACTTCGACGCCCATGGAACGGGCAGAGCCGGCGATGATCTTGATCGCGGCATCCATGTCGGCAGCGTTGAGATCCGGCCACTTGACCTTGGCGATCTCTTCGAGCTGCGCCTTCTTGATCTTGCCCACCTTCTTGGTGTGCGGGGTCGGCGAACCGGACTCGATGCCCACGGCCTTCTTGATCAGATAGGTCGCCGGCGGCGTCTTCATGATGAAGGTGAAGGAGCGATCCGAGTACACGGTGATGACCGTGGGGATCGGCATGCCGGGTTCGAGCTTCTGCGTCGCCGCGTTGAACTCTTTGCAGAAACCCATGATGTTCACGCCCTGCTGACCGAGGGCGGGACCGATCGGCGGCGAGGGATTGGCCTTGCCGGCCGGAATTTGCAGCTTGACGTAGCCTTGTACTTTCTTGGCCATGTTGACTCCTGGTGGGTGGTAGCGCCTTGGGCTCTCGCCGCGGGCTCCCCGGTTTCACGACAAAGCCCCGATGCTGTCGCATCGAGGCACGATCTCAGCCTAGAGAACTAACCCTTCTCAACCTGACTGAATTCCAGCTCGACCGGCGTCGACCGGCCGAAGATCAGAACCGCCACACGCAGGCGATTCTTTTCGTAATTGACTTCCTCGACCACGCCGTTGAAGTCGGCGAACGGACCGTCGATGACGCGCACCGACTCGCCCGGCTCGTAGAGCGTCTTGGGCTTGGGCTTCTCCACCGCTTCTTCGACGCGGTTGAGAATCTGGTTGGCTTCCTTCTCGGAGATCGGCGCCGGCTTGTCCGGCGTACCGCCGATGAAGCCCAGCACGCGCGGCGTGTTCTTGACGAGATGCCAGGTTTCCTCGGCCATCTCCATCTGCACGAGCACGTAGCCCGGGAAGAACTTGCGCTCAGTGGTGCGCTTGACGCCGTCCTTGATCTCGACGACTTCTTCGGTCGGCACCAGGATGTCGCCGAACTTGTCCTGCAGGCCGGCGCGCGCGATGCGCTCCACCATGGCCTTCTTGACACTGTTTTCGTACTGCGAATAGGCGTGAACCACGTACCAGCGCATGCTCATAGATCAGCCCCGCCCGGTCAGTGCTTTGACGCCGAACAACAGAATGGTATCGAGACCCCAGAGCAGCAGCGACATGACCAGCACCACCACGGCGATCATCAGCGTGGACTGCAGGGCTTCCTGGCGACTCGGCCAGACCACCTTGCGCAGTTCGGTACGGGCGCCGATCACATAGCCCCAAAGCTCGCGGCCGAGCTGGGTCTGATAGGCGATGGCCACCGCAGCGCCCAGCGCCGCGATCAGCATGATCATGCGCAGCGCGGCATTGAGGCTGCCGTTGAACCAGTAGAACGCGAACATCCCGCCGACGAGCAGGACGACAGACGCCAGCAACAACAGGCTGTCGTAGCGCGAGGAACTGGGTGATTCGATCTGGGGTTCCATGAACGTCCAAAACGGTCGGCCATGCCGACCTGGGCTACCTGTGCTGGTTCAGATGGCAGGGGCGGAGGGTCTCGAACCCCCAGCCTTCGGTTTTGGAGACCGACGCTCTACCAATTGAGCTACGCCCCTACTGAACAGCTGACCGAGCACTTAAAAGGGGCGCGGAGTTTACGCGCCCGCCCAACAAAAATCAAAGATGCCGACCAACACGAATCGGCCGGGCCTGTGCAGACCCGGCCGATTCGCGGTATTAGCCGAGGATCTTGGTGACGACGCCGGCGCCGACGGTGCGGCCGCCTTCGCGGATCGCGAAGCGAACCTGCTCTTCCATCGCGATCGGGTTGATCAGCTCAACCTTCACCTTGATGT
>JALRLM010000142.1 GCA_023254435.1 Hydrocarboniphaga sp. | reverse complement strand
GGCAGTTCGGACTGCAGGCCGAACAGCGGGTTGACCGGAAAGTCGTGGTACTGCCAGCGACGGCCATCGACGCGATCGGCGAGGAACCATTCCATGACGTCGTAGGCGAGCCGGTCGGACGGCGACAGCGCGGCGCGGTCGTAGGCGTGCAGGGTGTCGAGGTCACGCTGCCAGCTGTCGGCCTGCGCTTCGAGATGCTCGACCGATACGTCGGTGAGCCGGGCGTTGTGGCCGGACAGACCCAGGGGTTCGAGCAGGCGCAGCGTGGTCAGCAGTTCGGGGTCGTCGAGCGTGTGCTGCAGCAGCGCACGATCGAGAAACCACGTGAACTTGAGCGGCTTGAACAGCCAGGTGTGCAAGGCCAGCGCACTCGCCGACACGACCAGGATCAGCAGGCCCAGGCCTGTCCATTTGAGTACGCGCTTCATCATCCATCCATGTCACCGCCACAGCCTGGCGGCGTGTGTGTTCTTGCCACAGGCAGTGCAAAAAACGAGGGCGGCGCAAGGCCGCCCCGAACTCCCTGTCGTGCCGCTTCCTTGCAGCACTTGATCGTGGCCCGTCCCTTGGCCCTGTTCTCCCTTTCCCCCAAAAACTGGGGTCCAGCCCGCGCTTTGCGCGTATTCGGTCGCGGCATCGAGGCCGCGTGGTGTCGTATCCCTTGTCGCGGTCCCGACTAGGCTTCGCCTTCCCAGCCGCAGCTCTTGCCCTGATTCTGCTCCTGAAGATACTTCATCAGCGGCGAGAAGTACTCGACGATGGCCGAGGCGTCCATCTGCCGCGTGCCCGTGAGCTTTTCGAGCGTGTCCTGCCAGGCCTGGCTCTGGCCCTGGCTCAGCATGGCCATGAAGCGCGCGCCGGCTTCGGGGTTGCCGTAGATGTCGCATTCGTACAGCGGACCCTTGAAGCCCGAGGCATCGCAGAGCGCCTTCTGGAACTGGAACTGCAGGATGAAGGCGAGGAAGTAGCGCGTGTACGGCGTGTTGCCCGGGATGTGGTACTTGGCGCCCGGATCGAAGTCGTCCTCGCTGCGCGGCAGCGGCGGCGCCACGCCCTGATAGGCCTCGCGCAGCTTCCACCAGCCGGCGTTGTAGGACTCGGCCGGAATCTCGCCCGAGAACACTTTCCAGCGCCACTGGTCGACCAGCTTGCCCCAGGGCAGGAAGGTGATCTTGTCGAGCGCGATCTTCATCTGGTTGTTGATGACGGCGCGCTCGTCGGTCTTGGCGTCGGCGATCAGGCCGATGGTCTGCAGATGCTTGGGCGTCAGCGACAGCGTGATGGTGTCGCCGATGGCCTCGTGGAAGCCATCGTGCGCACCGCTCTGGAACATCGGCGGCTGATCCTTGTAGTTGAGGTAGTAGTAGATGTGGCCGAGCTCGTGATGCACCGTGGTGAGCATTTCCTCGGTGGGCTCGATGCACATCTTGATGCGCACGTCGTCGTGCGCCAGATCGAGATCCCAGGCGCTGGCGTGGCAGACCACGTCGCGGTCGCGCGGCTGCACCAGCAGCGACTTGGTCCAGAAGGTCTCGGGCAGCTTGGGCATGCCCAGCGAGGTATAGAAATCCTCGGCGATCCGGGTCATCTTGGTCGCGATGGCGATGTCGGCCTGATGTTCCAGCTCGGCCATTTCGACGTCGCTGGGCTTGCCCTTGAAGCCGGCCTTGAGCTTGTCGAACTCGGCGTCGCGCATCTTCTTGAGGCTGGCCGACACGTCGAGCGTGCCGACGCCCTGGTAGGGCTCCATGAGCGGGTAGAGATTGCCCCACTGCTGCGCCCACATGTTGCCGAGCAGCTGCGCCGGAATCAGGCCATCCTTGGGCACCACGGCGTCGCCGTACTTCTCGTTGAGCTTGGTGCGCACGGCGCAGTGCAGCTGTTCGTACAAGGGCTTGACCTGGCCCCACAAGCGCTCGACGTCCTTGTCGAAGTCGGCCGGGCTCATGTCGTAGCCGCCGCGCCAGAGCTCGCCGGTGTTGGCGTAGCCGATCTGGCTGGCGCCTTCGTTCATGAGCGTGGCGAAGCGCTGGTAGTCCTTGCGGATGGGCTTGGCGGTGGCGTGCCAGCCGGCCCAGGCCTCGGCCATCTGCGCGGGCGTGTTCTTGAGATCGACGTTGTTGATGATCTTTTCGATCTCCTGCAGGCGCAGGCATTCCTGCTGGCCGGCGGCGTTGTCGTGGCACCACTTGCCGGAGCCGTAGTTGGCCTCCATGCCGGCCGCGATCTTGGCGAGTTCCTCGCGCTTGGCCGCATCGTTGGGCGCCGGCATGGTCGGACCCAGGCGCAGCAGCGTGATGGCGCGCGCGCTGGCCGGCGTCAGTCCGGCCAGATCGCCGAAGCCCTTGGCTTCGTCGATCTTCTTGGTGACGTACTCGAGACTTTCTTCGGTGGCCTTGGCCGACAGCAGCTGCGAGTCGTCGTTGATGTAGGTTGAGGCCAGCCAGGCGGCGGCGGCGAAGCGCGGGCCGTTGGTGGTGCGCCATTCGTTGATGCCGAGCACGAACCTGTCGGCGTCGGCCGCGCTGACGGCCTTCTGCACTTCGGGCGCGGGCGCGGTGTTGGTCTCGCCCTTGCCGCAGGCGGCCAGCAGCAAAGCGGCGGCGGCAAGGGGAAGCATCTGGAACTTGAGCATGGACGATTCTCGAATGCGGGGCGTGCGCATCACTGCACGTTGCCCATGAGTTTCTTGACGGGCCGGGCGATCAGCAGCATGAAAATGCCGGCGCCGATGGTGGTCATGAACACGAACAGGAAGCGGTCGGGCACGGCGGC